>NZ_JBIWYK010000147.1:0-7033 GCF_044752385.1 Allobosea sp. CER48
AACGGAGGCCTTCCGGACTGCGCTCAGCCAGCGCACGATCCTGCCCGACACGATGCTGGCCGGCGCGATCGGCCTTCTTTCCGCGGAGGACGGCGAGGCCGCCTCCCCCGAAGATATCGCTGCAGCGAGCGGCATCGCCCGGCTGCTGCTGCCGCTGACGATGCGCGTCGATCCCGAACTCGCGGCCCGGACCAGGGCCGTGCTCGTCGCCCTGCCTGACGACGCAAGGCCGGGCGGCGCGCTCCGCTCACTGGCCGAGGACCTCTCGGCCATGCGCAAGGCGCTCGCTCTGCCCGAGGCGGAGCGCAAGTCATGACCCGACCTCGCAAACCCTTCACACCGTCGCGGCGATCACTCCTCAGCGGCGGTGCAGCCGCCCTCGGCGGCGCCTCTCTGGCACGGGCCGCGACCGAGCCTGCGCAAAACCCGGCAGCGGCGCCCGAAAGCGATGCGGCCGCCCAGTTCCAACGCTTCCACGGCCTCCATCAGGCCGGCATCGTCACGCCGCGACCGGCCACCGGGATGGTCGCCGCCTTCGATGTCACCGCTACCTCCCTCGACGAGCTCGAGCGGCTGTTCCGGCTGCTTAGCGAGCGAATCGCCTTCCTGATGCAGGGCGGGCCGGCCCCGACAGCGGATCCGGGCTTCCCGCCGCCGGACAGCGGGATCCTCGGCCCGGTCATCGCACCAGACAACCTCACCATCACCGTCGCTCTCGGCGCGTCGCTCTTCGACGAGCGCTTCGGCCTCGGGCCGCTAAAACCGAAGCATCTCCAGCGGATGAGGCGCTTCCGCAACGACGCGCTCGACGGCGCGCTCTGCCATGGCGACCTGCTGCTGCAGTTCTGCGCCAATACCGCCGACACCAACATTCACGCATTGCGCGACATCCTGAAGAACGCACCGGACCTCCTCCTGCTGCGCTGGAAGCAGGAGGGCACCGTACCGGTGCTCAGGCCCAAGCACAGCGAACCGGCGGAGAGCGCGCGCAACCTGCTCGGCTTCCGCGATGGCACTGCCAATCCCGACGCCTCCGACAGGGGCCTCATGAACCATCTCGTCTGGGTCCAGCCCGGCTCGGAAGAGCCGGAATGGGCAGCCAATGGCAGCTACCAGGTCGTCCGGATCATTCGGAACTTCGTCGAACGCTGGGACCGCACGCCGCTCGGCGAGCAGGAGGCGATCATGGGCCGTCAGAAGGCGAGCGGCGCGCCGATCGGCGGCAAGCGCGAGTATGACGAGCCCGCCTATGCCGACGATGCCGAAGGCAAGCGCACCAGGCTCGACGCGCATATCCGGCTCGCCAATCCCCGCCGCCCGGAGACGCAAGGCAGCCGCATGCTGCGCCGGCCGTTCAACTATTCCAACGGCGTCACCCGCGCCGGACAGCTCGACATGGGGCTGCTCTTCATCTGCTTCCAGCAGGACCTGGAACGCAGCTTCATCGCCGTGCAGAAGCGGCTCGATGGCGAGCCGCTGGAGGAATACATCAAGCCCGTCGGCGGCGGTTATTTCTTCGCCCTGCCCGGCGTTCCGGATGCCGGCAGCCATCTCGGCGCCGGCCTGATCGGCGCGGCGCGCGGCATCGTCCCCGCCGCGACCTCGACTTCCACCCGCAAGACAGGAGATTGATATGAGCTTGCGCTTCGCATGGCTGGCCGGGGCCGGCCTGTTCGCCATCGTCACGGCGGCACCGGCCTTCGCCGCCTCGCCGCTCGACCTCGTGGCGCCGGTCGCCGAGTACAAGCTCTACGTCTCGCAGGGTGTCGACCAGCTGGTTAAGGACACCAAGGGCTTCACCGATGCGGTCAAGGCCGGCGATCTCGCCAGGGCCCGGGCGCTCTATGCATCGACGCGCGTCTCCTACGAGAAGATCGAGCCGGTCGCGGAACTGTTCAGCGATCTCGACGGCAAGATCGACTCGCGCGCCGACGATCACGAGAAGAAGGAGGAAGATCCGGAATTCACCGGCTTCCACCGCATCGAATACGGGCTCTTCGCCAGGAACAGCACCGGGGGTCTCGCTCCCTTCGCCGACAGGCTCATGGCCGATGTCACCGAGCTGCAGGGCCGCATCAAGGACCTGACGATCCCGCCGGACAAGATGGTCGGCGGCGCGGCCGTGCTGATCGAGGAGGTCGCGGCGACCAAGATCTCCGGCGAGGAAGACCGCTACAGCCACACCGATCTCTGGGATTTCCAGGCCAATGTCGACGGCGCCAAGAAGATCGTCGACCTGCTCCGGCCGCTGGTCGCCAGGGAGAACAAGGCGCTGGCCGCCAAGATCGACGCCAATTTCGAGACCGTCGACAAGACGCTGGCAAAGTACAAGCTCAGGGAAGGCGGCTTCGAGACCTATGACAAGCTGAGCGAGAGCGACCGCAAGGCGCTCGCCGCCACGATCACCACGCTTGCCGAGGACCTCTCGAAGCTGCGCGGCGTGCTCGGCCTTGGTTAGCCCGGCGTCGGGTTCTCCCGAAAAGTGGCTTCCACTTTTCGGTCCGATGCCCTGACACAAAGCGGTCACGCTGGCACGGCACTCGACAGGCCGGAGCCGATGCGCCAATGACGGCGCATCGGCGAACGACGCCTTTTCCGCAGTCACGGACAGCTTGCCCTCATGACCGACATTTCCGCCAAGAACCCGGCCGCTCAGGGCCGCATCGCCCTGCTCGGCGCCCCGATCGAGGTCGGCGCCTCGCGTCGTGGCGCATTGATGGGCCCGGCCGGCCTGCGCACCGCCGGCCTCGTGCGCGTGCTGGAGGATCTCGGCTACGCGGTCGAGGATCATGGCGACATCCTGCCCCGGGACCTCACGACCGTCGATGGACCGGCGCCGGACAATGCCCGCTTCTACCATGAGATCGCCGCCTGGATGCGCGCGCTCAGCGCCCGCGCCTACGATCTGGCCCGCACCGGCGCGACGCCGATCTTCCTCGGCGGCGACCACAGCCTCTCGATGGGCTCGGTCAACGGCGTCGCGCGGCACTGGCAGGAACAGGGCCGCAAGCTCTTCGTGCTCTGGCTCGATGCCCATGCCGATTTCAACATGCCGGCGATCTCGCCCTCCGGGAACATGCACGGCATGTCCTCGGCCTTCCTCTGCGGCGAGACCGGCCTCGACGACCTGCTCGGCGCCGAGCCGCGCGCCTCGATCTCGCCGGCGCAGCTCAGCCTGTTCGGCATCCGCTCGATCGATCCTCTCGAGAAGGCCGCGGTGAAGGCCCGCGGCATCGACATCGCCGATATGCGCGCCATCGACGAGCATGGCGTCGGCGTGCTGATCCGCCAGGTCATCGAGAAGGTCCGCGCCGCCAACGGCGTGCTGCATGTCTCCTTCGACGTCGACTTCCTCGATCCGCCTCTGGCGCCGGGCGTCGGCACCACCGTTCCGGGCGGCGCGACCTATCGCGAGGCGCATCTGGTGATGGAGCTACTGCACGATTCCGGGCTGGTGCGCTCGATGGACATCGTCGAGCTCAACCCCTTCCTCGACGATCGCGGCCAGACCGCTCGTCTGGCCGTCGAGCTCGCCGGCAGCCTGTTCGGCCAGCAGATCACCGACCGGCAGACGCCGTCGAACGCCATCGGCGCGGCCTGACCCCCGAACGGAAAGCACCGTGCGCCTGATCGGGCGCACGGTGCTTCAATACGGTCCAGGCCTGGGACGCTGCCGCCTCAGACGGCGAGCGCGAAGCCGTCCTTGCGATGGTCGGACGCGCCGAACATCACGCCGCGCTTGTGATCGACCCAGATCGCCTGGCAGCCCCCGAGCGGCTCCTCGGCCCAGGCGACGTCATGGCCGCGCGCCTTGAGATCCTCGGCGATGCCCGCCGGGATCGTGGTCTCCAGAGAGAGCTTGCCGTCATAGGCGAAGCTGCGCGGCGCATCCGAGGCCTGCTGCGGATCCAGTCCGCGGTCGAGGATGCCCGACAGGAAATGGACGTGGCCGGTCGACTGGTACTGGCCGCCCATCACACCGAACGGCATGATCGGCTTGCCGTCCTTGGCCAGCATGCCCGGAATGATCGTGTGGAAGGGGCGCTTGCGCGGCGCGATGGCGTTGGGGTGGCCCTCGATCAGGCGGAAGCCCGAGCCGCGGTTCTGCAGCATGACCCCGGCCTTCGACGCATAGATGCCGCTGCCGAAGGCGGAAAACAGCGAGTTGATGAAGGACACCATGTTGCCGTCGCCGTCGACGACGCAGAGATAGATCGTGTCCTTGTGCAGGGGCATGTCGAAGGCTTGCGGAGCTGCCGCCTTCTCCAGGCTGATCTCCCTGCGGATGCGGCCGACGAACTGGTCGGAGAGGAAGGCCTCGGTGTCGAAGGGGCTGACGGCGGGGTCGGCGACCAGCGCGTCACGCTGGCGATAGGCGGCCTTGCTGGCCTCGGCGAGGAGATGGATGCGATCGGCCTCGCTCAGCTTCTCGTCCTTCATGTCGAAGCCTTCGAGGATGCGCGCGATCAGGAGCGCGGCGATGCCCTGGCCGTTCGGAGGGCATTCCCAGAGGCGGTGGCCACGATAATCGGCGCCGATCGGATCGACATAGTCCGGCTTCGAGGCGGCGAAATCCTCAAGGCTGATCAGGCTGCCGGCCGCGTTGAGCACGGAGACCATGTCTTCGGCGAGCTCGCCCTCGTAGAAGGCCGAGCGGCCCTCGCGGGCGATGCGGCGCAGCATGTTGCCCAGCGCGGGGTGGACCATCCTGTCGCCGACCGCCGGGGGGTTACCACCCGGCAGGTAGACGGCATTGCCGAGGCCGTGCTTCTCGATGCGGCCGCGGGCCTTGGCCCAGTCGAGCGCGACGCGCGGCGTCACCACGAAACCTTCCTCGGCGGCGCGGATCGCGGCTGCGAAGATCTCGTCGAGGCTCTTGCTGCCATGATCGGCGACGAGGCGGCACCAGGTGTCGATCGCGCCGGGCACGGTGACGGCATGGGGCGAATCCGCCGCGATCGACGTCATGCCCTGAGCGAGGAACCAGCCCAGCTCGGCCTTGGCCGCCGAACGGCCGGAGCCGTTGATCGCGACCATCTTGCCATTGGCCGGCGCATAGATCGCGAAACAATCGCCGCCGATGCCGGTCATATGCGGATCGACGACGGCCTGGACGGCCACCGCCGCGATGGCGGCATCGATCGCGTTGCCGCCGGCGCGCAGGATGTCGACCGCCGCCAGCGTCGAGGCCGGATGCGAGGTCGCCGCCATGCCGCGGTCACCGACCGCAACCGGCCGACCCGGCACCATGAAATCGCGATTGCCCCAGCTCATCCGTCGTCTCCGCCTCTGCGGCGCCATCGTTTCGGGGCGCCTCGTTTTCTCGGGAACGCTTTGGCGCGCTTGCCCTGGGCTGGCAATCCCGCCCGGCGCATAGCCGGCATGGGTCGCCCCGCGCCTTGCGCAGCCGTTTCGATTGACATCCCTGCAGGGAGGGATATCGCCGCCCTCGAAGGACGGGCCGGCCATGCAAGACTACATCCGCAAGATCATCGGAGCGCGCGTCTACGACGTCGCAATCGAAAGCCCGCTGGATCCGCTCCCGCGACTTTCGGCCCGCCTCGGCGGCAGCGCGCTGCTGAAGCGCGAGGACCTGCAGCCGGTCTTCTCGTTCAAGCTGCGCGGCGCCTACAACAAGATCGCCGGCCTCTCGGCCGAGGACGCCGAGCGCGGCGTGATCTGCGCCTCCGCCGGCAACCATGCGCAGGGCGTGGCGCTGGCGGCACGCAAGCTCGGCATCAGGGCGACGATCGTGATGCCGCGCACGACACCCGACATCAAGGTGCAGGCGGTGCGCAGCCTCGGCGGACGCGTGGTGCTGCACGGCGAGAACTTCGACGAGGCCTACGGCCATGCCCGCAAGCTCGAAGCCGAGAGGGGCCTGACCTTCGTCCACCCCTATGACGATCCCGACGTCATCGCCGGCCAAGGCACGGTCGGAATGGAGATCCTGCGCCAGCACCCCGATCCGATCGAAGCGATCTTCGTGCCGATCGGCGGCGGCGGGCTTGCGGCGGGCGTCGCCGTCTATGCGAAGTTCCTGCGGCCCGGCATCAAGGTGATCGGCGTCGAGCCCGAGGATGCCGCCTCCATGGCCGGCGCCCTCGCGGCCGGCGAGCGTATCGTGCTCGACCAGGTCGGGCTCTTCGCCGACGGCGTCGCCGTGCGGCAGGCCGGCGAAGAGACGTTCAGGCTCTGCCGCGACCTGCTCGACGAGGTCGTCACCGTCTCGACCGACGAGATCTGCGCGGCGGTGAAGGACATCTTCGAGGATACCCGCGCCATCGCCGAACCCTCCGGCGCCGTCAGCCTCGCCGGGCTGAAGACCTATGCCGCCCGCCATGGCGAGCGAAAGGGCTCGCTCATCGCGATCAACAGCGGCGCCAACATGAATTTCGACCGGCTGCGCCACATCGCCGAACGGGCCGAGATCGGCGAGCAGCGCGAGGCGCTGCTCGCGGTGACCATCCCCGAAAAGCCTGGCGCCTACCGCGCCTTCATCCAGTTGCTGGGGCGGCGCGCGATCACCGAGTTCAACTACCGCTATTCCGACCCGACGGCCGCACGCATCTTCGTGGGCGTGCAGCTCTCGGAGGGCGAGTCCGAGAAGCGCCAGATCATTGCGATGCTGTCCGAGCACGGCTATCCCGTGCTCGACATGAGCGATAACGAGCTCGCCAAGCTGCATATCCGCTACATGGTCGGCGGCAAGGCGCCCGGACTCGGCGACGAGCTGATCTTCCGCTTCCAGTTCCCGGAGCGGCCGGGCGCGCTGCTGAAATTCCTGAACGGCCTCTCGGCCGACTGGAACATCTCGCTCTTCCATTATCGCAATCACGGCGCCGATTACGGCCGCATCCTCGCCGGCATCCAGATCCCGCCGGCCCAGCGCGGGCAACTCGCGAAGCGGCTCGACGCGCTCGGCTATCCCTATTGGAGCGAGAGCGACAACCCGGCCTATCTCTCCTTCCTCGCGGAAACGCCGGGGCTGGGAAAAGCGGCGGGCTAGGTTATCAAACTGTCATTTCCGCAG
>NZ_JBIWYK010000148.1:0-7015 GCF_044752385.1 Allobosea sp. CER48
GTCGACGGTGGCGAGGCCTTCTGGCTGGCGGTGCGCGGCAATCTCACCAAACTGGATGAGGCCACGTCATGGTGGCAGGTGGTGCAGGGCCCGGCCGCGCCCGTGATCGCGGACCCGGCCTTCGCTGCTGCCGCGGCTGACCTTCTCCCGCAGGAGCCCTTCGACGCGACGACCTGGAAGAGCTGGACGCAGGCCGTGGCGGCGGCCACCGGGGCCAAGGGCAAGGCGCTTTTCATGCCGCTGCGACAGGCGCTGACGGGGCTCGATCACGGCCCGGAGCTCGCCGCGCTGCTGCCGTTGATCGGGCGCGACAAGGCGCTGAAGCGGCTGGCCGGCGAGAGCGCCTGAATGTCAGCATTCCGGGGCTGCCGGGTTCATGCCCGCTAGCTGCCCCGGAATGTCGGTCGCTCACTCGTGTCGATGCATCGCCGATTCATGCTTGGTGTCGCGCATGGTCGAATACACCAGGAACGACAGGAAGATGATGCCCGCCAGGTAGTAGTAGAACCACTCCTCGTGGCCCTGCTGCTTGAAGAACAGGGCGATGGCCGGCGCCGTGCCGCCGAAGATCGAGACAGTCACCGCATAGGGCACGGCAACTCCGGTGGCGCGGATCGCCGTCGGGAAGAGTTCCGCCTTCACCACGGCGTTGATCGAGGTGTAGCCGGCGGTGAAGATCCAGGCACCGCAGATCAGCAGGAAGGCGATCCAGGGCGACTTGGTGCCGGAGAGGGTCGTCAGGATCGGCACCGTCAGCAGAGAGCCCGCGAGGCCGAAGAACATCAGCATCGGCTTGCGGCCGATCTTGTCCGAGATCAGGCCGTAGACCGGCTGCAAAACCGCGGCGAAGATGAGCGAACCGGCGATGACATAGGTCGTGACGATGTCGGAGAGGCCGACCGTCTGCTTGACGAAGGTCTGCATGTAGGTGGTGAAGGTGTAGAAGGCGGCGGTGCCGCCGGCGGTGAGGCCGACCACGATCGCGACCTCGCGCGGGTACTTCATCAAGCCCTTCAGCGAGCTTTCGCGCTTCATCGTGGATTTCGCCGCCTCGAAGGCCTCCGTTTCCTGCATGTGGCGCCGCATGAACATCGCGGTGACCGCAAGCAGCGCGCCGATGATGAAGGGGATGCGCCAGCCCCAGGCCACGAGCTGCTCATGCGTCAGGAAGACGTTCTGGAGCAGCAGCAGGACCAGGATCGCGGTGAGCTGGCCGCCGATCAGCGTGACGTACTGGAAGCTCGAATAGAAGCCGCGATGCTCCGGGTCGGCGATCTCGGTGAGATAGGTCGCGCTCGCGCCATACTCGCCGCCGAGGCTCAGGCCCTCGATGATACGCGCCAGCGCCAGCAGGGCGGGCGCAGCGAAGCCGATCGTCGCGTAGGTGGGCGTGAAGGCGATGAGAAGCGAGCCGAAGCACATCATCAGGACCGACACCATCAGCGACAACCGCCGCCCGTAGCGGTCCGCCAGATGGCCGAACAGCCAGCCACCGACCGGCCGTACGATGAAGCCCGCCGCGAACAGGGTCGCGGCGTTGAGCTGCTGCACGACCGGATCATGCGAAGGAAAGAAATGCGGCGCGAAATAGAGCGCGAAGGCCGTGTAGGCGTAGAAATCGTACCACTCGACGAGATTGCCGACGGAGCCGATGAAGATCGCCTTGAGGCGTCTCTTCGCGTCGTCGATCTCGATAGGGTGGGGATGCGGCGTGGTCGTATCGGACATGGCGGCCTTCTGGAGCTGGGGAGCGTCAGAGGCGAGCGCGCGACCCGAACAAAGGCCGTGGAAGGCGGTCTGGCGGCCTCCCGGAGGGCGGCTTGGCACCGCTGTTATGCGTCGGTTTTGGCCATGCGTCCAGCGGCCAACGCGCTGGCGCGGCGTCGGCGCCATTGCGCACGGCGCATGGAACTTTGCCGTGTCAGGGCCGGACGAGCTGCGGGCTCAAATTGGGTGCCAGATTGGGGGCGACGATCCGCACCTGCCGGCGTTCGCCGGTGACGCTGCGGGACTCGCTCTTCAGCCCGTCCTTCTTGTCGAGCACCTTCTCGCCGACGATGTCGGGGCCGACGCCGGCCGACTCGGTGCCGGCGGTCGGAGAGTTCTCCGAGGGCATCGGCTTGTCCTCGGCAGCTTCGGGAGTCGCCGCGGGCGCTGCGGCCGCCGCTGCCGGCTGCTGCGCGTTGCCGCGCCGCTTGGCGTCTGCCTTGGGGTCCAGTTTCGGGCGCGACAGCTCGGCAGCGCGCTGCTCGGTGAGGATGACGTCGCCCTTGCGGCTGTCGAGCAGGAACTCGGCATTCTTGAGCGCGGCAGACCAGCTTTCGCCGCGGCCGCGGCAGGTACAGGCCGCGTCGAAGCTGCGCGTGTATTTCAGGGCATTCGGCAGGGAGGAATAGGGCTGCCCGCTCGAGCGCGAGGCTGCGTTCTGGATGTCGCCGCCCGAGCTCATGCCATAGGCGAGGGTTTCGACGCCGGGGCAGAGCGCCTGGCACATCTCGTCGGGGTTGCCGGCATTGTTGCTGAGCGGGAAGAAGAAGCCGTCGCAGGTACGTACGCAGACGGTCTGCGGGCCGCCGAGGCGTGGCTTCGCCGGTTCGGTCGGCTGCTCGGGATCGAGTTCCGGCAGGGTGGAGTCGATCTCGCCGCGGCGGGGCTCGAGCCCGAAGATCGTCTCGAAGAAACCGCGCGGCTGCGCCCGGCAATTGTTGTTGATCGCGGCGGCGAGCTGCGCGCGCCGCTGTTCGACGCCGCCGCCCTGCGCCTGCCGCTGCAAGGTCGCATATTGCGACTGCAACTGGCCGAGCTGGGCGCGCATCGCGCCGCATTGCGGCGGCCCCGAATCGAAGATGCCGAAGGTGCGCTCGCAGCCCATGGCGCGGTACTGGCTGGTGAGCTGCGCGAGCTGGCCGCCGACGCGCTGGGCCGCCTGGGCCGCGCGCGGATCCCCGCCGCTGCGGCCTTGCAGGCTCTCGAGTTCCGACCGCCAGGCGTCGCAGGACGGCGATTGCGCCGCGGCAGGCCCGGCTAGAGCCGCCAGCGCCAGCAGCGCCATGCCGAAACGTCTGGAAAGTTTCAGGATCATCGCAGGTCGGGTCACGCCATCCATTGTCGAAAGCCGGCTTCGGCTTCGCCCAACAACACCCGCCAAACGCGACGGAACTATGGAGCGGCCCCAGTTTAGACTACCGGGCACCGCTCCCGCTGGAGGCTCCGCATGCCACATTCGGGCCGTTGCAGCAATCGGGGGAAGCGCGCGCTGCCGCGGTGGTGGAAAACGTGCGGTTTCGCTAGAAGGGCAGCCTGAACGGCGCCGCGGCGCCGATCCTCGCGTTCCGCCAATGAGGCAAGCTGCGCCATGTCCGACTACCTGCCGCTTCACGAAGCCGTCATCCCGGAGCTGCCGAACTATTATCGCGGCAAGGTTCGCGAGAACTACGACCTGCCGGATGGCCGCCGTATCCTGATCTCGACCGATCGTCTCTCCGCTTTCGACCGCGCGATCGCGTCGATCCCCCTGAAGGGACAGGTGCTGACGCAGACGGCGCGTTACTGGTTCGAGCAGACGGCCGATATCTGCCCCAACCATGTGCTGGAATATCCCGATCCCAACGTCGTGGTCGGCAAGCGCCTCGAGATCCTGCCCGTCGAGATCGTCGTGCGCGGCTATCTGGCGGGGACGACCGGCACCTCGATCCTGACGCTCTACAAGCAGGGCCAGCGCGAGATGTACGGCATCGCCCTGCCGGACGGCCTGCGCGACAACCAGGAACTGCCACAGGCGATCATCACGCCGACGAGCAAGGCCTTCGACGGCGGCCATGACGAACCGCTCTCCGAGCGCCAGATCGTCGAAGGCGGCCTGCTGACGCAGCAGCAGTGGGACACCGTGGCCGGCTATGCGCTGGCGCTGTTCGCGCGGGGGCAGAAGCTCGCCCGTGAGCGCGGCCTCATCCTCGCCGACACCAAATATGAGTTCGGCACCGACGCCGAGGGGCGCATCTTCCTCGCCGACGAGATCCACACGCCGGATTCGAGCCGCTACTGGTTCGCCGAGAGCTTTGCCGCGCGTTTCGCCGCGGGCGAGAAGCCCGAATCCTTCGACAAGGACTTCGTGCGGAACTGGGTGGTCGCCCGCTGCGACCCCTACAAGGAAGCGCTGCCGCCCATCCCGCAGGAGCTGATCGACCAGACCTCGGCGGTCTATGTCCGCGCCTTCGAGACGATCACCGGCGCCGCCTTCGCCTATCCGCCCAAGGGCGAGGACCCGCTGCCGCGGATCCGGAAGAACCTGGCACGATATTTCTGAGCGCCGCGGCGCTCAGGCGCCGTCCTCGTCGCGATAGCCGCCGGCGAGGTGGCGCCCGCGCTCTGTCAGGGTCGAGAGCACGCGCTCGAACACCTTGAGCTCGTCCGGCGCTATCCCCTCGATCCAGCGTGCCTCGAAACCGAGGGCCAGCGGCACGATCTGATCGTAGATGCGCTTTCCGGCAGGGGTCAGCGCCACGAAGGATTCGCGTCGGTCCTGCCGGTTCTCGGAGCGCGAGACGAGTCCGCGCTTCTCCAGTTCGCCGACAGCGCGCGAGACCTTGGTCTTGTGCATCTGTGCGAGCTCGCCGATGTCGCGCGAGGTCAGCTTGCCGAACTCGCCGAGCTGCGCCACGACCCGCCATTCGGGGATGCCTATGCCGAAATGCTCGCCATAGATGCGCCCGAGCGCGCGGCCGCCCAGGGTGCCCACCACATTCAGGCGATAGGGCAGGAAGCGCTCCAGGTGGAGCGCCTTGGTTTCGGTGTCGTCGGTCGGTTTCATCGACATGGCGATCGTAAGGCGCGCCTCAGCGCGCCTTCAGCCGGTTCATGAACGAGTCGTAGGACAATTCCGCGACCTGCCACCAGAGCAGGTTCTCGCCGCGGAAGGCGACCATCGAATCGTAGCCCTTCTTGAAGTCCGGGCTCTTCGCACCGGTCTCCGCGTAGTATTCCTCGGCGGCCTTCAGTGCCGCTTCCATGACAGGCAGCGGGAAGCCGCGCAACTGCGCGCCCTGCGCCACCAGCCGGCGCAGGCCGCCCGGATTCACGAAGTCGTACTTCGCCAGCATCCAGTTGTTGGCCGCCTCGCAGGCGTTCTGGACGATCGCCTGATAGTGCTTGGGCAGCTTGTTCCAGGCGTCCTTGCCGATGATCAGGTGCAGCATCGCGCCGCCCTCCCACCAGCCGGGATAGTAGTAGTATTTCGCGACGCGAATGAAGCCGAGCTTCTCGTCGTCATAGGGGCCGACGAACTCGGCCGCGTCGATCGTGCCGCGTTCCAGCGCCGGATAGACGTCGCCGGGCGCGATCTGCGTCGGCACGACGCCGAGCTTGGCGAGGACCGCACCGCCCATGCCGCCGATGCGGAATTTCAGGCCCTTGAGGTCATCGACGCTCTTCAGCTCGTTGCGGAAGAAGCCGCCCATCTGGCAGCCGGAGTTGCCGCAAGGGATGGAATAGGCGTTGAAGCGGTCGAGCACGCCGTTCACCACCTGCTCGCCGCCGCCGAAATACCACCAGCTATGCTGCTGGCGCGCGTTGAGGCCGAAGGGGATGCCGGTGCCGAGACCCAGCGTCGGGTCCTTGCCGATGTAGAAATAGGTCGGCGAATGCGCGCATTCGACCGTGCCGGACGAGACGGCATCGAGCGCCTGCAGGCCGGGGACGATCTCGCCCGGCGCGAAGACCTGGATGTCGAACTTGCCGTCCGTCGCCTCGGAAACGTATTTCGAGAACTGCTGGGCCGTGCCGAAGATGGTGTCGAGCGACTTCGGGAAGCTCGAGGTCAGCCGCCATTTCACCTCGGGCTGCGACTGCGCGATCGCAGGCATCGCGACGGTTGTCGCGGCGGCGGCGAGAGCTCCTGTTTTCAAAAAGCTGCGACGTTCCATATGGTCTCCTCCCGAAGGCTTGTTACGTCCTTATTGGCGCGTCCGCGAAGGAATGAAAAGACATGAAGCTCGCCTCTCTCGCGCATGGCCGTGATGGCCGCCTCGTCGTCGTCTCGCGGGACCTGACACGAGCGACCGATGCATTTCCCGTCGTCGCGACCTTGCAGGCGGCGCTCGACGACTGGGGGCGGCTCGCGCCGCGCCTGGCCGACCTCGCCGAGGGGCTGGAGCACGGCTCGGTGCCGTCCTTCCGTTTCCACGAACATGACTGCGCCGCGCCGCTGCCGCGCGCCTATCAGTGGCTCGACGGATCGGCCTATGTGAACCATGTCGATCTCGTGCGAAAGGCACGTGGTGCCGTGATGCCGGAGAGCTTCTGGACCGACCCGCTGATGTATCAGGGCGGCGGCGATGCGCTGCTCGGTCCGCGCCAGGCCGTGCTGGCCCGGAGCGAGGAGGATGGCATCGATTTCGAGGCCGAGATCGCCGTCGTCACCGACGACGTTCCGATGGGCGCGAGCCGCGAGGAAGCGCTCGGCCGGATTCGCCTTGTGATGCTCGCAAACGACGTGAGCTTGCGGAATCGGATTCCGAGCGAACTGGCCAAAGGCTTTGGATTCGTTCAGTCAAAGCCGTCCTCGGCGTTCTCGCCGGTGGCGGCCACGCCTGATGAGCTCGGCGCGGCCTGGCGCGACGGCAAGCTTCATCTGCCGCTGCTCGCGCAGGTGAACGGCGCGCTTTTCGGCAAGCCCGATGCCGGCGCCGACATGACCTTCGACTTCGGCACGCTCGTCGCCCATGCGGCCGCCACGCGGAAGCTCTCGGCCGGCACGATCGTCGGCTCCGGCACGGTTTCGAACCGCGATGCCGGCGGCGGTCCCGGCCGACCGGTATTGGAGGGCGGCATCGGCTACGCCTGTATCGCCGAGCAGCGCACGGTCGAGACGATCCGTCGGGGTGAACCGAAGACGCCGTTCCTGCGTTTCGGCGATACGGTCCGGATCGAGATGAAGGATGCTGCCGGGCATTCGATCTTTGGCGCGATTGAACAGGAAGTCCTGCCGCATGTCTGAGCTGCACGATGACTGACGGGG
>NZ_JBIWYK010000149.1:0-7001 GCF_044752385.1 Allobosea sp. CER48
GCTCCTGCGGGTATCGGCGCCGGTGCGGTTGGGCATGGCAGCTGCCGTCGTCGCCCTGCTCTGGCTGGCGACGCTGGCCGTGATCCTGTGAGTTTGCGTTCCATGTCCGCTATTCGTCTGACCGATCTGACACTGGGCTATGACCGGCACCCGGCGGTCCACCATCTCTCCGGCGAGATCGAGGCCGGCAGCCTGACCGCGATCGTCGGGCCGAACGGCGCCGGCAAATCCACCTTGCTCAAGGGAATGGCCGGGGCGCTTGCGCCGCTGTCCGGCGGCATTGCGCTCGCCAAGGGCAAGCGGCTCGCCTATCTCCCGCAATCGGCCGATCTCGACCGTTCCTTTCCGATCCATGTCTATGACCTCGTGGCGATGGGCTTGTGGAACCGGGCGGGCATCTTCGGCCGCATCGGCGCCGGAGCGGCGCACAAGATCGAGCATGCGATAGCGGCCGTGGGGCTGACCGGCTTCGAGCGCCGGCCGATCGGCACGCTCTCCGGCGGGCAGATGCAGCGCGCCCTGTTCGCGCGGCTGCTGTTGCAGGATGCCGACGTGATCCTGCTCGACGAGCCCTTCACCGCGATCGATGCGCGCACGACGGCCGATCTGCTGGAACTGGTGCGGCGATGGCACGGCGAGAGCCGCACGGTTGTCGCGGTGCTGCACGATATCGAGACGGTGAGGCAGGCCTTTCCGCAGACGCTGCTGCTGGCGCGTGAGGCCGTCGCCTGGGGCGAGACCGGCGCGGTGCTGACCCCGGAAAACCTGCTGAAGGCGCGGCGCATGGTCGAGGCCTTCGACAGCCACGCCGCCCCCTGCCAGCGCGACGCCGCCTGAACACATAGATCGGGCCGATGCTCTACGACCTCTTGATCGGCCCTTTCGCCGAGTTCGATTTCATGCGCCGCGCCCTCGTCGGCGTCGTCGCCCTCTCGGTTTCGGGCGCCCCGATCGGCGTGTTCCTGATGCTCCGGCGCATGAGTCTGACCGGCGACGCCATGGCGCACGCGATCCTGCCGGGGGCGGCGCTCGGCTATCTCGTCGCCGGATTCTCGCTGCCGGCGATGACGATAGGCGGGCTCGCGGCGGGTTTCGCGGTGGCGCTGGCCGCCGGAGCCGTGGCGCGTGCGACGGTGCTGAAGGAAGACGCTTCGCTCGCCGCCTTCTACCTGATCTCGCTTGCGCTCGGGGTTACCATCGTGTCGCTCAGGGGCTCGGCGATCGATCTCCTGCATGTGCTGTTCGGCAATGTGCTGGCGCTCGACGACCAGGTGCTGATCCTGCTTGCCGGCGTCGCGACCGTCTCGTTGCTGTCGCTCGCAGCTCTTTATCGGCCGCTGGTGCTGGAATGCGTCGACCCCGGCTTCCTGCGCTCGGTCAGCCGCTCCGGCGGTGTCGTTCACCTGACCTTCCTTGCGCTCGTCGTGCTCAATCTCGTCGCCGGCTTCCATGCGCTGGGGACGCTGCTCGCCGTCGGCATGATGATGCTGCCGGCGGCCGCCGCGCGCTTCTGGACGGCGGATATCACGCGGCTTCTCCTGCTGGCTGCCGGCTTCGGCATGGTGTCGGGCTATGCCGGGCTCGTCGTTTCCTATGCGGCGGGGTCTAGCCTGCCCGCGGGTCCGTCGATCATCCTCGCCGCAGGCGCGATCTATATTGCCTCGCTCCTGTTCGGTTCGCAGGACGGGCTTGCGCGCCGCCTCTTGCCTCGTGCCCATCTCCAGAGATAGAAACGTTATATCGTTTCATTCTCTGGAGCCGCTCATGCCCACCCGTCGCGTCCTGCTCGCCGGCCTTGCTTCCGGGTTCGCCGCAGTCGCCACGCCGTTCGGCGTCTTCGCGCAGGAGAAGCTGCCGGTGGTGGCGAGCTTCTCGATTCTCGGCGATTTCGTCCGGCAGGTCGGCGGCGATCGTGTCAGCGTGACGACGCTGGTCGGCCCCGATGGTGACGCGCATGTCTATTCGCCGACGCCTGCCGATGCGAAGGCGATGGCCGCCGCGAGGCTCGTCGTGGTCAACGGCCTGCACTTCGAGGGCTGGTTGCCGCGCCTCGTGAAGTCGTCGGGCACCACGGCGACGATGGCGGCGGCGACGAAGGGCATCACCCCGCTTGAAGCCGATGACGACCATGACGACAAGGGCAAGGCCGGCCACGCGCCTGCTCATGGCCATGACGATCCACATGCCTGGCAAAGTATCGCCAATGCGAAGGTCTATGTCGCCAATATCCGCGATGCCTTGAGCGCGGCCGATCCTGCGGGAAAGGCGAGCTACGAGGCCAATGCCGCAACCTATCTCGCAGCTCTCGAAACACTCGAAGGCGAGGTGAAGGCCGCGATCGCGCGCATCCCTGCGGAGCGGCGCAAGGCGATCACCACCCATGATGCCTTCGGCTATTTCGTGCAGGCCTATGGCATCGAATTCATCGCGCCGCAGGGCGTCTCGACCGAGGCCGAGGCGTCCGCCAGGGACGTCGCCCGGATCATTCGGCAGGTGAAGGCGCAGAAGATTCCGGCCGTCTTCCTGGAGAACGTCACCAATCCGCGCCTCGTCGAGCAGATCGCCCGCGAAAGCGGCGCCAAGGTCGGCGGGCGGCTCTACTCCGATGCGCTCTCCGACTCCAAGGGGCCGGCGGGGACTTACATCGGGATGATGAAGCACAATATAAGCGAGATCGAAAAGGCGCTGACCGCCGGCCCGGCCTGACCGGGCGGTGCCGTCCCCAGCGTCTCACAGCCATTCAGGTCAAGCCATGTCCGAGAAAATCCCCGTCACGGTGCTCACAGGCTATCTGGGCGCCGGCAAGACCACGCTCCTCAACCGCATCCTGACCGAGGACCACGGCAAGAAGTTCGCCGTTATCGTCAACGAGTTCGGCGAGGCCGGGATCGATGGTGACCTGATCGTCGGCGCCGACGAGGAAATCTTCGAGATGAACAACGGCTGCATCTGCTGCACCGTGCGCGGCGACCTGATCCGCATTCTCGACGGGCTGATGAAGCGCAAGGGCAAGTTCGACGCGATCATCGTCGAGACCACCGGTCTCGCCGATCCCGCGCCGGTCGCCCAGACCTTCTTCGTCGACCAGGATGTCGGGGACGCGACCCGTCTCGACGCGGTCGTGACCGTCACCGACGCGAAGTGGTTGAAGGACCGGCTGAAGGATGCGCCGGAAGCGAAGAACCAGATCGCCTTCGCCGACGTCATCGTTCTCAACAAGACCGATCTCGTGACCGCGGAAGAGCTCGCCGATGTCGAGGCTGCCATCCGCGCCATCAACCCCTATGCCAAGCTGCACAAGGCCGAGCGCGCCAATGTCGATATCGCCGCCCTGCTCGACCGCAACGCCTTCGATCTCGACCGCATCCTCGACATCGAGCCGGATTTCCTCGAGGCCGGGCATCATCACCATCATGCCGAGGATGTCCGCTCGATCTCGCTGACCGTGCCGGGCGACGTCGACCCCGAGAAGTTCATGCCCTGGATCAACGACCTCACTCAGATCCAGGGCCCGAACATCCTGCGTTCAAAGGGGATCCTGGCCTTCAAGAACGAGCCGCGCCGCTTCGTCTTTCAGGGTGTGCACATGATCCTGGACGGCGACCTGCAGCGCGACTGGAAGGATGGCGAGAAGCGGGAGAGCCGCCTTGTCTTCATCGGACGCGGTCTCAACGAAAACGAATTGCGCAAGGGGTTTGAAGCCTGCGCGGCCTGAGCTAAAGCCGCGTGATGACGACACCGACCCAATCCGTCTCGCTGCGCGAGCATGTCACCCCGATCGCGGCCGACACGCATGTCGTCGCCGCCCGCTGGCTGAAGCAGGGGCTCGCGCTCGCGCTGGCCGACGGGCGCGTCCTGCGCTGGCGTGACGGCGCGGCCGATATGGTCGAGGCCCATGCCGGCGGTATCCTCTGCGCTACCGGAGACGGCGAGCGCCTGATCTCCGGCGGCGATGACGGGCGCGTCGTCGCGACGCGAATCGAGGGCGAGCCGGAGGAGCTGGCGAAGGATCCCAAGCGGCGCTGGATCGACGCGATCACGCTCTCGGCCTCGGGCAATCTCGCCTGGAACACCGGCAAGGCCGTCCATGCCCGCGACGAGAAGGGCCGCATCCGCACGCTGGAGGCGGCGAGCACGCCGCAGGGCCTCGTCTTCGCACCGAAGGGCTACCGCCTCGCCATCGCCCAGATGAATGGCGTCTCGCTCTGGTATCCCAACACCGAGGCGAAGCCGGAATTCCTGGAATGGAAGGGTTCGCATCTCGATGTCGTCTGGTCGCCGGATGCCCGCTTCGTGGTCTCCTCGATGCAGGAGAACGCACTGCATGGCTGGAAGCTCGGCGACAAGCCCGGCCATATGCGGATGACCGGCTACCCGGCTAAGCCCCGCTCGCTGTCCTGGTCGCATGACGGGCTCTGGCTCGCCTCGAGCGGGGCGGACGGCGCGATCGTCTGGCCCTTCCAGGGAGACGGGCCGCAGGGCAAGGCGCCGCGCGAATGCGGCGTGCGCCGGGCCCGCGTCACCCGCGTCGCCTTCCATCCCGGCGCGCTTGTGCTGGCGATCGGCTATGACGATGGCTGCATCCTGCTGGTCCGGCTGACCGATGGTTCCGAGCTGCTGGTGCGGCCAGCCGAGCGCGACAGCGGCATCAGCGCCTTCGCCTGGGACAAGGCCGGAAAACGACTCGCCTTCGGTGCCGAGGATGGCGCCGCCGGCGTGCTCGTGCTGCCGAGCTGAGATCGATGCGCTTCGGGCTCTTCGGCAGGGCGGAGGCCCGCAGGGGCGGCGACGCGAAGGCCGAAGCGAAGGCTGCGGCCGAGCGCCTGAAGGAGCAGGTAAGGGCATGGCTCCGCCTGCCCGGAACGGCGGCGATCGCCGTCAACGAAATCCTCTGCGCCGACCCCGCCTGCCCGGGCACCGAGACCGTGATCCTGGTGATGAAGCCCGGCGAGAAGACGCATGCCTACAAGCTGCAGATGGCGATGGCCGAGATCACGCCGGAGGCGCTGTCCGAAGCGCTGGCTCCGCCGCCCGCCGATTAAGCTGCAGGGCAGAAGAGGATTGTCCTCCACAAGCGGCTCGGTGTCGCCCTTGCCGGTGACCGAGGAGACGTGGACTGAACGAAGCGTTAAGCTTGTTGGCGCCGCGCGGCTTGCGTTAGGGTCTGGGTGATGTCGCTTCTTGCTCTCTACGCCCGCGTCCTCGGCGAGCTCGGCTCGGAACGACGGCTGGGCATCATACTGGCCCTGGCCAATGTCCTGCTCGCAGGCGTCGCCTTCGCGGAGCCGATGCTGTTCGGCGCACTGATCGACCGGCTCACGGCGATCCAGTCCTCGGGCGGCCAGCTCACCTGGATCAGCATCAACCCGCTGATCTTCGCCTGGGTCGGCTTCGGCCTGCTCAACATCGCCATGGGCGTCTTCGTCGCCCTGCATGCCGACCGGCTCGCGCATCGGTCGCGGCTGGCGGTGATGGCGCGCTATTTCGAGCACGCGCTCTCGCTGCCGATCGCCTATCACACCCAGACCCATTCCGGCCGCGTTCTCAAGGTGATGCTCGACGGCACCAACGCCATGTGGGCGCTGTGGCTCTCCTTCTTCCGCGAGCATTGCGCCTCGTTCGTCGCACTCTTCGTGCTGCTGCCTTTCACGGTCTGGAAGAACTGGCAGCTCGGGCTGCTGCTGATTGGCCTCGTCCTGCTGTTCGGCTCGCTCACCGCCTTCGTGCTGCGCAAGACCGACCGGTTGCAGAGCAATGTCGAGGCCTATCACTCCAACCTGGCCGAACGCGCCTCGGACGCGCTCGGCAACGTCCCTGTGATCCAGAGCTTCACCCGCATCGAGGCAGAGGTCCGCGGGCTGCGCTCCACCATCACCAACCTGCTCAACGCCCAGCTGCCGGTGCTGTCCTGGTGGGCGTTAGCCAATGTCGCGACGCGCGCCTCCGCCACGCTGACGGTGCTGCTGATTTTCATCGTCGGCACCTGGCTGCTTATGCACGGCCAGACCACGGTCGGCGAGATCGTCACCTTCATGGGCTTCGCGACGATGCTGGTCGGGCGGCTCGAGCAGATCGTCGGCTTCGTGAACTTCATCTTCATGCAGGCGCCGAAGATGCGCGAGTTCTTCGAGGTGCTCGACACACCGCCGACCGTGCGCGACCTGCCGAACGCACGAGATCCCGGCCGCCTCGAAGGCGCGGTCGCCTTCGAGGACGTTTCCTTCTCCTATGACGGCAAGCGCGCGGCGGTGCGCGACGTCTCCTTCACGGTCAAGCCGGGCGAGACCATCGCCATCGTCGGCTCCACCGGCTCCGGCAAGTCGACCACGCTCGGGCTGCTGCATCGGGCCTTCGATCCGCAATCGGGCCGGATCGTGATCGATGGCAACGACATCCGCGACATCTCGCTGCTCTCGCTTCGGCGCAATGTCGGCGTGGTCTTCCAGGAGCCGATGCTGTTCGCCCGATCGATCCGGGAGAACCTCCTCGTCGGCAAGCCGGACGCGACGGATGCCGAGCTGATGCAGGCGCTCGACCGGGCGCAGGCCACCGAAGTGATGGCGCGTCAGAGCGACGGGCTCGACACGATGGTGGGCGAGCGCGGCCGCACGCTCTCGGGCGGCGAGCGCCAGCGGCTGTCGATCGCGCGAGCGCTCCTCAAGAATCCGCCTGTCCTGATCCTCGACGAGGCGACCTCCGCGCTCGACGCAGCGACCGAGGTCAAGCTGCAGAAGGCGCTGGAGGAGGTGATGAAGGGCCGCACGACCTTCGTCATCGCGCACCGCCTGGCCACCATCCGCAATGCCGACCGCATCCTCGTCTTCGAGCAGGGGCAGGTCGAGGAGATGGGTACCTTCGACGAGCTTGTCGCCAAGGGCGGCCGTTTCGCGGCCCTGGCGCGGGCGCAGTATCTCGTCAGCGACAAGCCGGCGCCGCTCGCCGAGGGCGAGGCGAGCCCGCTGGCGCAGAAGATCGTGATGGGCTGACGCCCTGCCGGTCCC
>NZ_JBIWYK010000150.1:0-6999 GCF_044752385.1 Allobosea sp. CER48
GGGGCCGTCGCTTGCCTTTGACGTAGAGCCCGATGCAGAAGGCGAGGATCGCCGTCGCCAACAGGCCGCCGGCGATCCACAGGCTCGCGGCGATCGCCCCGTAGCGGAGCTCGAGCAGCGTGTGAAGCGCATTCAGCGCGTAACCCCCGGCGCAGAGCAGCAGCAGCGCGGCAAGGCCAAAGAGGCCGTAGACGATGGCGTTGCGCCTCACCGCTCCGGAGATCTCCGAAGTGATGAATGATCCGAGCCCCCCAAGCATGGTCAGCGCGCCGACAGGTAGCCGACGAAAAGCCCAACCGCAGCCGCCAGCCCGAGGGCGCGCAAGGGCCGCTCGCGGATCTCGTCCTCGATCAGCTTCTGGAGCTCGGTGGCCTGCTCCTTGGCGACATCCACCATCTTGTCGGTATCGACGCCGACGGCACGTAGCCGATCGGTGACGTTGGCCGCGATCTCCTCCGCGCTGCGGGTCAGGGTGTCTTCAAGAGCGCTGGCCTGCCGCCTGGCGCGCGAGCCGGCTTCCTCCATCTCGGCTGCGACATCCTCCGCGCCCGCCTCGACTTCTGCCCTGGCACGCTTGGCGGCGGCAGCCGCCTGTCGTTTCGCGGATGTCGTGGTTGCCATGACGATCGGTTCCTGTCGCTGGTGGAATGGCAATGGTGCCGGGGTGGCGTCGTCGCCGCAAGGGGCTCCGTCCGTGTCGAAACGCCCCGGCAGCGCGTGTGTTCCGACGCGTCGGCTCAGGCGGCCTGCGCTTCCGTCGTTTCCTCGGCTTCGGCCTTGGCCTTCTCGCGGCGATAGCGAGCGAACTCCTCCTGCGCCACCATGGCGACGATGACGATCGGGGTCGCGAGCACGGCGCCGATCGGCCCCCAGAGCCAGAGCCAGAAGATGAAGGAGATGAAGACCAGGAAGGGCGAGATCGTCAGCCGATTGCCGACGAAGACCGGAGTGACCGCGTTGCCCTCGACGAGATGCAGGATGTAGTAGGCCGTCGCCGGCCAGAGCGCGGCCACCATGGTGGGCGCGTCGAGCAACGCACCGGCCAGGAGCAGAACCGCGACGATGATCGGCCCGATGAAGGCGAGGTAGTTGAGCAGGAAGGCGAGCGCGCCCCAGAACAGCGGGAATGGCAGCCCCGCGAGCCAGGCGATCGTCATCGTCAGCACGCCCATGCCGAAATTGATCACCGTCACCAGGGCGAAATAGCGCGCGACACGGGTTTCGATCTCCTCGAAGAAGGAGCCTGCGGAGCGGCGCGCGCCGCGACCCAGGCAGAGCCTGAGAATCCGCGCCTTGAGATGGCGGCGCGTCGCCAGCCAGAAATACACCGTCGCGAAGAAGACCAGCATGCCGCCCGCCGCCGTCGAGGACGTCATGGCGATGTCGAAGAGCGGGTTGCCCTGCGAGATGCTGAGCTCCGCACCCTTGCCGGTGATCGAGGCAATACCGCGCTTGAACTCGTCCATGAAGGCGAAGACGCGAGCAAGCTTGGACTGGAGTGCCGCTATCATCGCCGGAGCCTGATCGGTCCAGCCCGCGACTGGCACGGCGAGAACCGCGATCGCTCCGAACAGCAGGCCGATGAATAACAGTACGACCAGCGCCGACGCCGCATGCTGCGGCGCGCCATGGCGGACCAGCCAGTCGACGAGCGGGCCGAGCACGAGCCCGAAGATCACACCTGCCACGATCGGCATGGCGATGACCTTGGTCAACGCCAGCGAGGCCGTCGCCAGGATGACGAAGATGCCGACGATCGCGTAGCGGAGGATAAGATCATGCTCATACGGCGTGACCTCCTGGTTCTCCTCCACCGGTTCCGGTTCCGCCATGTAGCGCGGAAACGGCCGCCAGGCCGATGAGCTGAGCATGTTCCTGCTTCCAACGCGCAACCGCGCCCCCCTGGCGCGTCGGAAGCGTCAACGCGGCAGGGTTCGGCCGGGTTCCAGCCGGCTCAGTGCGCCTCGTCCCAGTTGCCGGCGGCGCGGGCCTCGACCGCTAGCGGCACCCTGAGCTGCACGGCCGGATGCGGGGCGTCGACCATCACCCTCTCGATGATCGGCAGGGTCTTCTCGACCTCCTCCTCCGGCACTTCGAAGACCAGCTCGTCATGGACCTGCAGCAGCATGCGGGCGTTGAGGCGGTTGGCCGCCAGCGCATCGTCCATCCGGGTCATCGCCCGGCGGATGATGTCGGCCGCCGAGCCCTGGATCGGCGCATTGATCGCCTGGCGCTCGACGAAGGCGCGCTCCGACGGATTCTTCGAGGCAACCGCCGGGAAATGGCAGACGCGGCCGAAGATCGTGGTGACCTGACCATGTGCGCGCACATGCGTCTTTGTCTGGTCCATGTAGTCGCGGATGCCGGGGAAGCGCTCGAAATACTTGCGGATATAGGCGCTCGCCTCCTCGCGGCCGATGCCGAGCTGGTTGGCGAGGCCGAAGGCCGAGATCCCGTAGATGATGCCGAAATTGATCGCCTTGGCGCGGCGGCGCACTTCGCTCGGCATGCCCTGGACCGGCACGCTGAACATTTCGGACGCCGTCATCGCGTGGATGTCGACGCCATCCGCGAAGGCCTGCCTGAGCTGCGGGATCTCGGCGATATGGGCGAGGATGCGCAGCTCGATCTGGCTGTAGTCGGCCGAAACGAGCCTGAATCCCTTCTCCGGGACGAAGGCCGTGCGAATCTTGCGGCCGGCTTCGGTCCGGATCGGGATGTTCTGCAGGTTGGGCTCGGAGGAGGAGAGCCGGCCCGTCGTCGTCGCGGCGAGCGCATAGGAGGTGTGGACCCGGTTGGTCTGCGGGTTCACATAGCCCGGCAGCGAGTCCGTATAGGTCGATTTCAGCTTGGCGAGCTGACGCCACTCCAGGATCTTGGAAGGCAGGGCATGGCCTTGCTCGGCCAGCTCCTCGAGCACGCCGGCCCCTGTCGCCCATTGGCCGGTCGCGGTTTTCTTCGCGCCTGCCAGCCCCATCTTGCCGAACAGGATGTCGCCGAGCTGCTTGGGGCTGCCGATGGTGAACTTCTCGCCGGCGAGCTCGTAGATCTCGTCCTCCAGCCGCGCCAGCCCCTGCGCGAAATCGCCGGAGAGGCGCGAGAGGATCTGCCGGTCGATGGCGATGCCGCGCTGTTCCATGTTGGCGAGCACGGCGACCATCGGCCGTTCCAGCACCTCATAGACCGCGGTCTTCTTCTCGGCGGCGAGGCGCGGCTTCAGCGCGAGCCAGAGGCGCAGGGTCACGTCGGCATCCTCGGCGGCATAGTCGGTCGCCTTGTCCAACGGCACCTTGTCGAAGGTGACCTGCGACTTGCCCGTGCCGGCGACCTGCGCGTAGGGGATCGTCTCGTGGCCGAGATGCAGCTCCGAGAGCTTGTCCATGCCGTGGCTGTTGATGCCGGCATCGAGCGCGTAGGAGATCAGCATCGTGTCCTCGATCGGGGACACGGCAAGCCCATGGCGCTCCAGCACCAGCAGGTCGTATTTCAGGTTCTGGCCGATCTTGAGCACGCCCCGGTCGGCGAGCAGCGGTTTCAGCGCCGCCACGGCCTGCGCCAGCGGAATCTGCTCGGGCAGCAAGCCTTCGTCGAAGAGCCCGCCATCGCCGGCGCGATGCTGGAGCGGGATATAGCAGGCGCGGCCCGGCGCGACGGCGAGCGAGATGCCGACGAGATCGGCCTGCATCGCATCGAGCGAGTTCGTCTCGGTGTCCAGTGCGACATGGCCGGCCTCGTAGGCCCAGCCGATCCAGCGCTCGAGATCGGCGAGCGTGCGGACGCATTCATATTTCGAGCGGTCGATCTTGGCTGCGATCGCCTCGTTCCTGCGGGATGCCGCGAGATCGGCCGGCTTCATCCAGCCATCTTCGCCGCCGGAGGCCACCGGAGCGGCCGCTGCCACCGGCGGCGCAGCGGGGCCGGTACCGGAGACGGCGTCCTCGATGACATCGGCTCCGGCATAGAGCGCCTTGAGCTCGGCCGCGCGCGAGCCACCCGGCGCCAGCGCCGGATCGGCATCGATGGCGCCGACATCGGCCTCGTAGGCCTCGGCGACGCGCTTGGTGATGGTCGTGAACTCCATCGCCTTCAGGAACGCGACGAGCTTCGCCGGGTCCGGCTGCTCCAGCGTCAGGTTCTCCAGCGGCGTCTCGACGTTCACATCGTCGACGAGGCTGACGAGCTTGTGCGAGATGCGGACCTTCTCGACCACCTCGGGATTGGTCAGCGTCTCCCGTCGCTTCGGCTGCTTGATCTCGCCGGCCCGGGCCAGCAGGGTTTCGAGATCGCCATATTCGCCGATCAGCTGCGCCGCCGTCTTGATGCCGATGCCCGGCGCGCCCGGCACGTTGTCGGTGGCGTCGCCCGCGAGCGCCTGCACATCCGTGACCTTGTCCGGCGTCACGCCGAAATACTCGACGACCTCGGGCTCGCCGATGCGGCGCTCGGCACGGAAGCCGGCGCCCTTCTTCTGGTCGCCGGAGGCCGGATCGTACATGGCGACGCCCGGCCGGACGAGCTGCATCAGATCCTTGTCGGCCGAGACGATCAGCACCTCGGCGCCGGCCTCGCGGGCCTGCTTCGCATAGGTCGCGATCAGGTCGTCGGCCTCGTAGACGTCCTGCTCGACCGGGATCAGCCCGAACGCGCGCACCGCCTCGCGCATCAGCGGGAACTGCGGAATGAGATCGGCCGGCGGCTCGGAGCGGTTGCCCTTGTAGGCCGGGTAGATCGCCTTGCGGAACGAGTTCTCCGACTTGTCGAAGACGATGGCGAGATGGGTCGGCTTCACGCCGAGAACGCCCTCGCGCACGAACTGGAACAGCTTGGTGGCGAAGAGCCTGACCGCTCCTGAAGGCAGCCCGTCCGAGCGCGACAGGTATTTCCGGTCCTGATTGATCGACTGGAAATAGGCACGGAAGATGAAGTTCGAGCCGTCGACCAGGAAGATGTGGTCGCCGGGCTTCAGGGCGGGGGCGGTCGTGGCTGCATCGCTCATGGCGCGGACCATAAGCGGGCCGACGCAACCGGTCCATTGCGCCGAGCCTGCAATTCGCAGCAAGCTGGCCAAAACACGTCAGGAGCGAAACCCCGTGAGCCCCTATGTCACCATGCCGCTCGTCTTCGAGGGCGTTCCCGAGGCCGAGATGCAGGAGCGTGCGGAAGCCTTCCTCGCCCGCATGCGCAAGCGCCGCACGGTGCGCGACTTCTCGGACAGGCCAGTGCCGCGCGAGTTGATCGAGACGGCGGTGCGCGTCGCCGGAACCGCCCCGTCCGGCGCCAACCAGCAGCCCTGGAGCTTCGTCTGCATCGCCGATCCCGAACGCAAGAAGCTGATCCGCGAGGGGGCGGAGGAGGAGGAGCGTGCCTTCTATGCCGGCCGCGCCGGCGATGAATGGCTCGGCGCCCTCGCCCATCTCGGCACGGACGACCAGAAACCCTTCCTGGAGACCGCGCCCTGGCTGATCGCGATCTTCGCCCAGCGCTGGGGCCATGATGCCGAGGGCAACAAGGTGAAGCACTATTACGTGCCGGAATCGGTGGGCATCGCCACCGGCTTCCTGATCGCGGCGCTGCACGATGCAGGCCTGGCGACGCTGACGCATACGCCGGCGCCGATGAACTTCCTCAACGCGATCTGCGAGCGGCCCGACAACGAGAAGGCGCTGATCCTCCTCGTCGTCGGCTACCCCACGGACGATTGCCTCGTTCCCGCCATCGGCAAGAAGCCGCTCGAGGAGATCGCCACCTTCCTGTGAGGGCAGCTGAAGTGCAGGCTTTCAGAGGAGCGTTGCCGGAACCTCCGCCGTCTTTCCGGCGCAGGCCGCAGGCCTGGGCCCGGAAACCAGGACCGGTGTCGGGACCGATTTGAGCGATGGCCCCGCGCCTTTGGTGGCGACGGTATCGTGTCCGGGTTCCGGGTTCTTCGCTGACGCGAAGCCCCGGAATCACGGCACAGCCACGACAAAGCCGAGGCGGTTAGCTCCCCGCAGAACTTACGCGACGATCCTGTCGATCTCGGCGAGGTCTTCGGCGGTCAGCGCCCAGTCCGCCGCCTTGACGTTGGCCGCGACCTGCTCCGGCCTGGTCGCGCCCGCGATGACGCTGGAGACGACCGGCTGCGCCGCCAGCCACGAGAAGGCGAGCTCGACAAGGCTGTGGCCGCGTTGCTCGGCGAAGGCGGTCAGGCCTTCGATGCGGCGCCAGTTGTCTTCGCTGAAGATCTGGCCGGCACGCTCCGGCAACTTGGTCAGGCGCGCGCCCTCCGGCATCGCCGCGCCGCGCTTGTACTTGCCGGTCAGCGCGCCGTTCGCGAGCGGGAAATAGGGCAGTAGCCCCATTCCGTAATGGGCGATCGCCGGGATCAGGTCCTTCTCGGCGCCGCGCTTCAGCAGGCTGTACTCGTCCTGCGCCGAGGCGAATCCGGGGATGCCGAGGTCGCGCGCCGTCCACTGTGCGTCGGCGACCTGCCAGGCGACGACATTGGAGCAGCCGATATAGCGGACCTTGCCCTGGCGGACGAGGTCGTCGAGCGCGCGCAGCGTCTCCTCGATCGGCGTCAGCGGATCGGGACGATGCAGCTGGTAAAGGTCGAGCCAGTCGGTCTTGAGGCGGCGCAGCGAATCCTCGACGGCGTTCATGATGTAGCGGCGCGAGCCGCCCTTCTTCACGCCCTCGGCGTCCATTTCCATGCCGAACTTGCTCGCGAGCACGATCTGCTTGCGCCGCGCGCCCAGCACCTCGCCAAGCGCGGCCTCGGAGCCGCCGCGGTCGCCATAGATGTCGGCCGTGTCGAAGAGCGTGATCCCGTGTTCGATCGCGGCATCGACCACCTTGCGGGTCGCGTCGAGATCGATGCGGCCGCCGAAATTGTTGCAGCCGAGCCCGACGAGCGAGACGCGCAGGCCCGAGCGGCCGAGATTGCGGAATTGCATGGCAGTGATCCTCCTCCAAGAGGCGCACACAGGATCAGAGCAGGCGAGAGGCGACAAGCGCGGCCAC
>NZ_JBIWYK010000151.1:0-6964 GCF_044752385.1 Allobosea sp. CER48
CGCCGAGGGTCATCCCGGCGCGGCGTGCCGCCGCCTTTGCCGCGTCGCGTGTCCGCGGATCGACGCCTTTGACGCTCCAGGGCAAGCTGTTCGCCATAGTCTCGCTCGCCTAGGGGGCTTTGGTTTCCGTGGCGGGTGCGGCCCCCTGATGCCGCAACCCTCCCCGCGCGCTTCGGCAATCGTAAAGATGGCGTTGGCGGCGCGATGCGCGTTCCCGACATTTCTCCTTCATGGTAAACAGTCGGTTAAGAACTCGCTGATTTTCTCAGAATGGCGCATCAAAAGCTGGCGTCGGCCGCCATGTAACGGTAACTTACCCCAGAAGAGGGGCGCATTACCTGACGCAACGACAGGGTCATACCTATCACAGACACTCCGATCGAGACTGCCGCATGGGCAGTGAGTCGATCCCCTCAAGGAACGAGACCTCCATGTCACGCCACAATCTGGCTATGGCGGGTTCTTCGACACAGGAAGCCCGCTCCGTAACCTCCCCCGCCGATGAGGCCGGGGAGTTCACCATCAGCGATCTCGCCCGCGATTTCGGCGTCACGCTGCGTACCCTGCGCTTCTACGAATCGCGCGGACTGATCTCGCCCACCCGCTCGGGCCTGTCGCGCATCTATTCGGAGCGCGATCGTGCTCGTCTTGCGCTGATCCTGAAGGGCAAGCAGCTCGGCTTCACGCTCGTGGAGATCCGCGCCATGCTCGCCGCCGAGGACAAGAAGGGCCCGGTCTCCGGGAAGGCAGCCAATGTCGGCGGCCTCCAGCTCAGCCGCGAGCAGATCGTCGAGCAGCTCGAGCTCCTGCGCAGCCAGCGCGACGAGATCGATAGCGCGATCGTCGAGCTCGAGGGCTCGCTGGCCCGCTTGTCGAAAGCCTGACCGCATCCGCGCGGCGCTTCAAGAACCCCGGCTCCGCCGGGGTTTTTTTTTGCCTGATGGACAAGCGCCGTCGTGAAAGAGACAAAAGAACGATGCACCGGTTGCAAGTCGAATGAGATTGTTTATATGTGAACTATCTTGAGGCGCTCCCGACGAAGAGGGGCGGCCCGCGACGTGAGGGAGGACCAGATGCCGGTCTACAAGGCGCCCGTCGACGATACCCTTTTTCTGCTCAACGACGTTTTCAACATCGAGCGCTACAACAACCTGCCGGGCTTTGCCGACGCGAGCCCGGACGTGGTCGAGGCGGTGCTCGGCGAGGGTGCCAAACTCTGCGAGGAAGTCCTCCAGCCGATCAACTATTCCGGCGACCAGGAAGGCTGCACCCGCCATCCCGATGGCCGCGTGACCACGCCGAAGGGCTTCAAGCAGGCTTATGAGGCCTATGCCGGCGGCGGCTGGATCGGGCTGGCCATGGACCCGGAATATGGCGGCCAGGGCCTGCCCTACACGCTCGGCGCCGTGATGAACGAGTATGCCTCCGCCGCGAACATGGCCTTCGCCATGTATCCGGGCCTGACCATGGGGGCGATCGCCGCGCTCTACGTCCACGCCTCCGACGAGCTGAAGCGCGCCTATCTGCCGAAGATGATCGACGGCACCTGGTCGGGCACGATGAACCTGACCGAGCCCCACTGCGGCACCGATCTCGGTCTCCTCAAGACCAGGGCTGTTCCGAACGGGGACGGTTCCTACGCCATCACCGGCACCAAGATCTTCATCTCGGCCGGCGAGCAGGACATCACCGAGAACATCGTCCATCTCGTGCTCGCCCGTATCGAGGGTGCGCCGGCGGGCGTGAAGGGCATCTCGCTCTTCGTCGTGCCGCGCAACAAGATCGGCGCGGACGGCTCCGTGGGCAACAATAACGGCGTGTCCTGCGGCTCGATCGAGCACAAGATGGGTATCCACGGGAACGCCACCTGCGTGATGAACTACGAGGGTGCGCAAGGCTGGCTGGTCGGCGAGGAGAATCGCGGCCTCAACGCCATGTTCGTGATGATGAACGAGGCTCGCCTCGGCGTCGCCATCCAGGGCCTCGCCCAGTCCGAGGTCGCCTATCAGAACGCCGTCGTCTACGCCAAGGAGCGCCTGCAGGGGCGCTCGCTCACCGGCGCGAAGGAGCCGGCCAAGCCGGCGGATCCGATCATCGTCCATCCGGACGTGCGCCGGACGCTGATGTCGATCAAGGCCTTCAACGAGGCCGCCCGCGCCTTCGTGCTCTGGAACGCGCTGCAATCCGACATCGCCCATCGCTCGGGTGATGCGGCCGAACGCCAGGCGGCGGACGACCAGCTCGGCCTGATGACGCCGGTGCTCAAGGGCGTGCTCACCGATATCGGCTTCGACAATGCCGTGAAGGCGCAGCAGATGTTCGGCGGCCACGGCTATATCGCCGAGACCGGCGTCGAGCAGTTCGTGCGCGATGCCCGCATCGCCATGATCTACGAGGGCGCCAACGGGGTGCAGGCGATGGACCTCGTCGGCCGCAAGCTCGGCCGCGATGGTGGCCGCGGCATCATGGCCTTCTTCAACGAGGTCGGCGGCTTCCTGAAGGAGAATGCCGAGGACGAGGCGCTGAAGCCGCTGCTCGGGCCCCTCCAGGCCTCTCTCGGGCATCTCCAGCAGGCGGCGATGTGGTTCATGAACAACGCGCTCGCCAAGCCGGACAATGCCGGCGCCGGCGCCAACGACTTCATGCACCTGCTCGGTCTGGTTTCGCTCGGCTACATGTGGGCGCGGATCGCGAAGGCGGCGCAGGCGAAGTTGCAGGCCGGTGCCGACGGCGCGACCGAGCGGATGAACGCCAAGCTCGTCACTGCCCGTTTCTTCATGGAGCGCACCCTGCCGGAGACCGCCGCGCATCTGGCGCGGATCACCGCCGGCGCGGACACGACGATGGCGCTGAGCGCCGAGCAGTTCTGATTATCAAGCCATCATGCCCGGGCCACGCAATCCGGGCATCTCTTGCAGAACCCGCTGGATGACGAGATGGTCGGGGCAAGCCCGACCGTGACGTCCGGCACCAGAATGCGCCGCCTCGCGGCGCCCGGGAGGCCTCCATGGCAGACGCATTCATCTACGATCACGTCCGCACGCCGCGCGGCAAGGGCAAGGCCGACGGCTCGCTCCACGAAGTCACCGCGATCGAGCTGGGCACCCAGACGCTGCGTGCGATCAAGGATCGCAACGGCCTCGACCCGCTCCTCGTCGAGGACGTGGTGATGGGTTGCGTCGACCCCGTCGGCGAGGCCGGAGCCGATATCGCCCGCACGGTCGCGCTCAAGGCCGGCTACGGCAAGGAAGTGCCGGGCGTGCAGATCAACCGCTTCTGCGCCTCGGGCCTGGATGCGGTGAACCTTGCCGCCGCGCAGGTCATGTCCGGCCAGAAGGAGATGACGATCGGCGGCGGCGTCGAATCCATGTCCCGCATCGGCATGGGCGCCTCCGGCTTCGGCATCGCGGTCGATCCCAGCGTCGCCATCGACACCTATTTCATGCCGCAGGGCGTCTCGGCCGACCTGATCGCGACGAAATACGGCTTCTCGCGTGATGATGTCGACGCCTTCGCCGTGCGCTCGCATCAGCGCGCCGCCAAGGCCTGGAAGGAAGGCCGCTTCAGGAATTCGGTGATCCCCGTGACCGACGTCAACGGGCTCACCATCCTCGACCATGACGAGACGATCCGTCCCGACGCCAACATGCAGGCGCTGGCCGCGCTGAAGGCCTCCTTCGTCCAGATGGGCGAGATGGGCGGCTTCGATGCGGTCGCGACCGCCGCGCACCCGGATGTCGAGTTCGTCAACCATGTCCACCATGCCGGCAATTCGTCGGGCATCGTCGATGGTGCCGCTGCCGTCCTCGTCGGCTCGAAGAAGGCCGGTCGTGCCGCCGGGCTGAAGCCGCGCGCTCGGATCAAGGCCTTCGCCACCGTCGGCTCCGATCTCGCGCTGATGCTGACCGGCCCGATCGACGTGACCGAGCGCGTGCTGAAGAAGGCCGGCATGACCACGAAGGACATCGACCTTTTCGAGCTGAACGAGGCCTTTTCCTCGGTCGTGCTGCGCTACCAGCAGGCGCTCGACATCGACGACGCCATCCTCAACGTCAATGGCGGCGCCATCGCCATGGGCCACCCGCTCGGCGCCACCGGCGCCATGGTGCTCGGCACCGTGCTCGACGAACTGGAGCGGCAGGACAAGCAGACCGCGCTGGTGACGCTCTGCGTCGCCGTGGGCATGGGCGTCGCCACCATCATCGAGCGCGTCTGAGCGGAAGGGCAGGGAGAGAGATCATGAACCTCACCAATTTCCGCTTCGAGACCGACTCGGACGGCATCGCGGTCGCGACCTGGGACATGCCGGGCCGCTCGATGAACGTCATCACCCCCGAGGTGATGGAAGAGCTCGACCAGATCGTCGACAAGGTCGCTTCCGACGAGGCGATCAAGGGCTGCGTCATCACCTCCGGCAAGGAGAGCTTCTCCGGTGGTGCCGACCTCACCATGCTGCAGGGTCTGCGCGACCTCTATGTGAAGCTCGCCAGGGAAAAGGGCGAGGCCGTCGCGATGCAGAGCTTCTTCGACGAGAGCCGCAAGCTCTCGCTGCTCTATCGCAAGCTCGAAACCTGCGGGAAGCCCTTCGCCGCCGCGATCCATGGCGTGTGCCTCGGCGGCGCCTTCGAGCTTTCGCTGTCCTGCCAGTACCGTGTCGTCTCGGACGATGCCTCGACCCGTGTCGGCCTGCCCGAGATCAAGGTAGGGCTCTTCCCGGGCGCCGGCGGCACCCAGCGCGTGGCGCGCCTGATGCAGACTGCCGACGCGCTCCAGATGATGTTCAAGGGCGAGCAGGTGAAGGCGCTGCCCGCGCGCAATACCGGCCTCGTCCACGCCGTCGCGCCGCGCGCCGACATCGTCCAGAATGCCAAGGACTGGCTCAAGGCCAACCCGCAGGCGACGCAGCCCTGGGACCAGAAGGGCTTCAAGCTGCCTTCGAACAAGGTGCATTCGCCCGCGGGCATGCAGATCTGGCCGCCGGCCAATGCGATCTATCGCCGCGAGACCAACGACAACTATCCGGCCGCACGCGCCATCCTCTCGGCTGTCTATGAGGGGCTGCAGCTCCCGATCGATCTCGGCCTCAAGGTCGAGAGCCGCTACTTCGCCAAGATCCTCCGGACGAAGGAAGCGGCTTCGATGATCCGGTCGCTCTTCGTCTCGATGCAGGAGCTGAACAAGGGCGCCCGGCGCCCGGCGGACGTGCCGCCGTCCAAGCTCAAGAAGGTCGGCGTCATCGGCGCGGGCTTCATGGGCGCCGGCATCGCCTATGTCACGGCGCAGGCCGGGCTCGAGGTCGTGCTGGTCGACAAGGACATCGAGGCGGCCGAGAAGGGCAAGGCCTATTCGCACAAGCTGGTCTCCGACCAGATCATGAAGGGCCGCGCCAAGACCGCCGATCGCGACGCGCTGCTCGGCCGCATCAAGGCGTCCGCAGACTATGCCGATCTCAAGGGCTGCGACCTGATCGTCGAGGCGGTCTTCGAGGACCCGAAGGTCAAGGCCGAGGTCATCGCCAAGGTCGAGGCCGTGGTCGGCCCGCGCACGATCTTCGGCTCCAACACCTCGACGCTGCCGATCACCGGCCTCGCCCAGACCAGCCAGCGCCCGAAGAACTTCATCGGCATTCACTTCTTCTCGCCCGTCGAGAAGATGCTTCTGGTCGAGGTCATCATGGCCAAGAAGACCGGCAAGAAGGCGCTCGCAATGGCACTGGACTATGTCCGTGCCATCAAGAAGACGCCGATCGTCGTCAACGACACCCGCGGCTTCTACGCCAACCGCTGCGTCGGCAACTACATCCGCGAAGGCCATCTGATGCTGATGGAAGGCGTGCCGCCGGCGATGATCGAAGCCGCCGGCAAGCAGGCCGGCATGCCGGTCGGCCCGCTCTCGCTCAATGACGAGGTCGCGGTCGATCTCGCCTACAAGGTGCTGAAGGCGACCAAGGCCCAGCTTGGCGACGCAGCTGTCGATCCTGCGCAGGAGAAGCTGCTCGCCGACATGGTCGACAAGCATGGTCGTCTCGGCCGCAAGAACAGGAAGGGCTTCTACGACTATCCGGAGGCCGGGCCGAAGCGGCTCTGGCCGGGCCTTGCCGAGCTTGTCGGCAAGCGGCTCGATCCGGAGAGCGTCGATATGGAGGAGCTGAAGCATCGCCTGCTGGTGACGCAGGCGCTCGAAGCCGCGAAGACCTATGAGGAAGGCGTCGTCACAGATCCGCGCGAGGCCGATGTCGGCTCGATCATCGGCTTCGGCTTCGCGCCCTTCTCCGGCGGCACGCTGTCCTACATCGACAATATGGGGGCGGCCGCCTTCGTCAAGCTCTGCGAGAAGCTGGCCAAGGCCCATGGCGAGCGCTTCAAGCCGAACCGGCTGCTGAAGCGCATGGCCAAGACCGGCGAGAGCTTCTACGGCGCGGCCGAGAAGAAGACGGCGGCCTGATCGGTCGCCGTCCGTGGCCATCCGGCCGATCGTCCGCTTTCCGGACCCGCGTCTGCGCGTGGCGGCCCAGCCCGTCACACGCTTCGACGCGGAGCTGCGCGCGCTTGCCGGTGATCTGCTCGACACCATGCGCGCGGCGCCGGGCGTCGGCATCACCGCTCCGCATCTCGGCCTGCCCTTGCGGCTCGTCGTGCTGGAACTGTCGCCCGGCGACGTCGGCGTCTACGTCAACCCGGTTGTGCTGGAGGCATCGGCCGAGACGATCCGGCATGTCGAAGGCAGCGTCTCGATGCCGGGCGTCAACGACGAGATCGAGCGGCCGGCCCGGGTGACGATCGGCTATCGCGATCTCGACGGCGCCGAGCACACCGAGTCGGCGGAAGGGTTCCTCGCCATCTGCCATCAGCACGAGATCGACCAGCTCGACGGCATCTTCTGGATCGACCGCCTGTCGCGCCTGAAACGCGACCGGCTGATCGCTCGCTACAACAAGGTCTCGCGGGCCTGAGGAGCGTGCCGG
>NZ_JBIWYK010000152.1:0-6928 GCF_044752385.1 Allobosea sp. CER48
GCCGTCCCTGATCCAGAGGGAATAGGCGATCTTCCTGATCTCGTGCTGGGATTTTTCGTCCTGCTGCATGTCTCGGCTCCATGATCGCGTCCCGATGCGCATCGGGGCATCCTGGTTTCGGCGAGAGCAAAGGCCTCGGCTTCGCCCTGCAGGGATCAACGACATTCGGCCGGGCGCGGTTCCCTTGCAAATGCAGGATCGCCGCAGCGGGAAAGTTCAGGCCTTGGCAGCAGCCAGCGCCGGGTTGGCCGACGTTTCGGCCGCCGGCCCGGCCGGCCGGCGTGCATAGCGCTGCGCCAGCACCGCGCAGGCGAAGAGCTGGGCCTGGTGGAACAGCATCAGCGGCAGCACGATCAGGCCCAGCGCCTGGCCCGGGAAGAGGATGTTCGCCATCGGAATGCCGCTCGCCATGCTCTTCTTCGAGCCGCAGAAGACGATGGCGATCTCGTCCTCCTTCGAGAAGCCGAACCGGCGGCTGGCGAAGGTGGTGATCGCCAGGACGGCGGCCAGCAGGACGACGTCGAGCGCGATCACGAGGCCGAGATCGCCAAGCGTCACCTGCGACCAGATGCCCGCGACCATGCCCTCGCTGAAGGCGGCGTAGACGACGAGCAGGATCGAGCCGCGGTCGACGATCGAGATCGGCGCCTTGTGGCGCTGCAGGAAGGGCCCGATCCAGCGGCGCAGCAGCTGTCCGGCGATGAAGGGCATCAGCAATTGCAGCGCGATGCTCTCGACGGCCCGCGTGCTGAAGCCGCCGCCCTTCGAATCGAGCAGCAGCACGACGAGCAGCGGCGTCAGCACCATGCCGAAGAGATTCGAGACCGAGGCGCTGCACAGGGCGGCCGGGACATTGCCGCGCGCGATCGAGGTGAAGGCGATCGAGGATTGCACGGTCGAAGGCAGGATGCAGACGAAGATCAGGCCGGCCACCAGTTCCGATGGCAGCCAGCCGCCGAGCGTGCGGGTGAGGATGAGCCCGAGCACGGGAAAGAGCACATAGGTGCTGGCGAAGACCAGCGATTGCAGCCGCCAGTGCAGCAGGCCTTCCCAGACCGCGACCGGCGAGAGCCGCGCTCCGTAGAGGAAGAACAGCAGGGCGACGGCCACCGAGACAGCGTCGTTGGCGACCGTCGCGCCGACGCCATGCGCGGGAAAGACCGCGGCCGCCGCAACGGTGGCCATCAGCGCGACGAGATAGGGGTCGATGCCGAAGCGGGCGAGCGTGCGGCGGATCATCTGCGGTCCTTCCGGTGAGATGCGGCCTTGTAATCCCATTCGGCTTCATTTTGATCCGGACTGGACATGATATCGCTCATCATGGATCGTGATCGGCATGGAACCGGACCAGAAGCCGCTCGATCCCGTGCTGCTGCAGAGCTTCCTCAAGGTCTGCGAGACGTTGAGCTTCACCGAAGCCGCGCGGCAGCTCGGCCTGCGCCAGTCCTCGGTCAGCCAGCATGTCGCGCGGCTGGAAAAGCGCGTCGGGCGTCGCCTGCTCGAGCGGGATACGCATGAGGTGCGCCCGACACCCGACGGCGACGCCATCCTGCCCTTCGCGCGCGAGGCGCTCGAAGCCGGCCGGCGCATCGAGCGCTATCTCAGGGGCTCGACCCTGCGCGGGCGACTCCGGCTCGGTGTCTCCGAGGATTTCGCCTACACGGCATTGCCGGAAATTCTCGCCGAGTTCGCCATGCAGCATCACGCGGTCGATCTCGAGCTGACGGTGGGCTTGAGCGGGCTGCTCTACGAACTGTATGACGCCGGCGATCTCGACCTGATCTTCGCCAAGCGCCGCAAGGGCGACGAGCGCGGCGAGGTTGCATGGCAGGAGCGGCTCGTCTGGGTCGGTCGCCCCGGCGCACGGCTGGCAGAGCAGCGGGAGGTGCCGCTCGTGCTCTATCCGCCGCCGAGCATCACCCGCGTGCATGCGATCGAAACGCTGGAACAGGCCGGGCGCGCCTGGCGCGTCGCCTGCACCAGCGGCAGCCTTGCCGGCCTGCGCGCGGCGACGGTGGCCGGGCTCGGCATCACCGCCCACTCGGCCCGGCTGATCCCGCCGGGCCTCGCCGAGGTCGAGCCAGGCGAGGCCCTGCCCAGGCTCGGGACGATCGAGTTCGTGGTGATCGGCGGCCAGTCGCATCAGGATGCGGCGCGCGCGCTGGCCGTCAGCATCCTGTCGGGCGCCGGGCGGCTCCGGCCGGAAAAGCCCCTGCGGCGCGGCCGGAAAGCCTAGTCCCGCGCCAGCGCGACCACCGGGTCGAGGCTCGCCGCGTTGCGGGCGGGCAGGAAGCCGAATGTCAGGCCGATCAGCGTCGAGCAGGCGATCGCGGCCGCGAAGGCTTCGCCCGAATAGATGAAGCTCACCTGGGAGCCCGAGGCTTCGAAGGCGAAACCGATCGCGAGCGCCATGCCGATGCCGAGCGCGCCCCCGATGAAGCAGACCAGCGACGCCTCGATGAGGAATTGCTGGAGAATATCGCTGCGGCGCGCGCCGACAGCCATGCGCAGGCCGATCTCGCTGGTGCGTTCGATCACCGAGACCAGCATGATGTTCATCACGCCGATACCGCCGACCAGGAGCGAGATCACCGCGATCGAGGAGATCATCAGCGTCATCGTTGCAGTAGCACTGGTGATGGTGTTGCGGATCTCGTCCTGGTTCAGGATGAAGAAGTCCTTGGCCCGGTGGCGATGGGTCAGGAGCTCGGTGACGGCTTCCTGAGCGGCCGCCATCGGCGTCTCGTCGTCGACGCGCAAGGTGATGCTGCGCAGCGAGAGATCTCCGAGGAAGCGCCCCTGCACGGTGGTGTAGGGCAGGAAGACCTGGGGGTTCTGGCTGCCGCCGAAGCCGCCCTGCTGCTGGCGAATGACGCCGACGATGCGGGAAGGCACGGAACCGATCAGGATCACCGTGCCGATCGGGTTCGCCTGCCCCTGCGGGAAGAGCACGCCGAGCGCATTCTCGTCGATCACCACGTCCTGTGCGAGAGTGCGGACATCGGAGGCATCGAAGAACGATCCCCGCGTCAGCACGCTGCCGCGCACGTCGAAATAGCGCTCGCTGACGCCGTTGACCTGCGCCGTCGCCTCGACATTGCCGAGGCGGATCGTCGCGCTGGTCGTCACCGTCGGCGTCACGCTCGCCGCATAGGGCTGGCCGGCGAGGACCTGGGCATCGAGCACGGTCAGGGTGCGCACGCGGCCGGAGCGAAGATCGCCGAAGCCGGTTCCAGGGAAGATCTCGAGCGTGTTGGTGCCGAGGCCGGAGATGTTCTGCAGCACGTTGCGCTTGGCGCCCTCGCCGAGCGCGACGACGCTGACCACGGCGGCGATGCCGATGACGATGCCGAGCATGGTCAGCGTCGTCCGCAGCTTGTGCGCGGTCATGGCGCGCACCGCCATGCCGAACGCCTCCTTCAGCCGGCCGAAGCCGGCGCGCAGAAGGCCGGCCGGGGGCGGAACCGGAGACGGCGGCGGCACCTTCTCGGAGCGCGGAGCCGTGCGTCTGTCGTCGATGATCCGGCCGTCGCTGAGCTCGATGATGCGATGGGCGCGGTTGGCGACATTCATGTCATGGGTGACGAGAATGACGGTGTGGCCTTCGCGGTTGAGCTCCTCGATGAGCGCCAGCATCTCCTCGCCGCTCTTGCGATCGAGCGCGCCGGTCGGCTCGTCCGCGAGGAGGACGCGAGCGCCGTTCATCAGCGCACGCGCCACCGAGACGCGCTGCTGCTGGCCGCCGGAAAGCTCGGAAGGGCGGTGCGTCTTGCGGCTGCCGAGGCCGAGCCGGTCCAGCAGCGTCGCCGCCCGGCTCTCGCGCGGCCCCGGCGGAATGCCGGCATAGATCGCGGGCACCTCGACATTGGCGAGCGCCGTAAGCTCGGAGAGCAGGTGATAGCGCTGGAAGACGAAGCCGAAATATTCGCGCCTGAGCCTTGCGAGCTCGTCGGGGTCGCGGTCGCGCGTCGGGCGGCCGTCGATCTCGTAGGTTCCGCCGGTCGGCCGGTCGAGGCAGCCGATGATGTTCATCAGCGTCGACTTGCCGGAGCCGGACTGGCCGACGATCGCGACCATCTCGCCGGCCTCGATCACGAGGTCGGCGCCATCGAGCGCGGCGACCGTTGCCTCGCCCGTGCCGAAATCGCGCCGGACGCCCGCCAGACGGATGAGCGGCACGCCCATCCTCAGAAGCCGAAAGGCGAGCGCGAGCGGCGCGCCGGCCGGGTCGCGTCCGCACCGCCGCCACTGCGGGTGGTGACGACGCGCTCGCCGGCCTTCAGGCCGGAGGTGACCTCGGCCACGATCTTGTTGTCGAGCCCGACCGTGATCTTGCGCTGCTCGGCCTTCCCGTCCTCGCCGAGTACCTCGACGAAGGCGTTGGGGCCGCGGCGGCGCACGGCCGTCGAGGGCACCGTGACGACGTTCTGGGCACGGCCGACGATCACCGTGACCTGCGCGGTCATCGAGGTCAGCAGGCGGCCCTCGGGGTTCGGCACCTCGAACCAGGCATTGTAGTAGACCGCACTCGTGCTGGAGGACGAGGAGCTGCTGCTCGTCGTGGCGGAGCTGGTCATGTTCTGCGTCTTCAGCGTGTCCGGAGCGGGCTCGACGAAGGAGATCTTCCCGGGGAAGCGCTGCTCCGGTGCGCCGAGAACGCTGAAATAGACCTCCTGCCCGGTCTTCACCCGCAGCACGTCGGCTTCAGAGATCTTGGCCTTGACGGTCATGGTGGAGACGTCGCCGAGCACCACGATGGTCGGAGCCGACTGGACGGCGTTCACCGTCTGGCCTTCCTGGGCGACGACTGCGAGCACGGTGCCGGCGCTGGGCGCGGTGATGCGGGTGTAGCCAAGATTGGCACGGGCGGTCTCGACCTTGACCTGGCTGGAGACGATCTGCGCATCGAGCGCCTCGATCTGCGCCTGCGTCGTCGAGACCGTCATCTGCGCATTCTCGTAGGCGTCGCGCGAGACCGCATTCTGGCTGATCATCTGCTTCTGGCGGGCGAGCACCGCCTCGGCATAGGCAAGGCTCGCGACACGCTCGGCGCGCTGCGCCTTGAGAGCGGCGAGATCGGCCTCGGCCGAGCGCAGCGTGTTCTGCTGGGTGACCGCGTCGATCTCAGCGATCAGATCGCCCGCCTTGACGTTGTCGCCGAGCTTGACCTTGAGGGAGACGACGCGGCCGGTCGCCTGCGAGCCGACGCTGACCTGGCGGATCGGCTCGAGCGCGCCGGAAGCGAGCACCGCTTCCTCGACATTGCCCATCGCCGCCTCGACGCTCGGCAGGCTGACGGTTTCCGCCGGGGCAGGCTGGCGGACCTGCCAGAGATAGTAACCGCCGACGACCGCGACGATCAGGGCAGGAAGAAGGAGGCGGCGAAGCCTCATGGTTGCGGTTCCTCTACGGGAATGAGGCGCAGGCGCGGCCCGGTCTCGCCGTCGATCACCGCCGGCGCGGAAACCTCGACGGGCCTGAGCCAGCCGCCGCCGAGCGCCTTGTTGAGAGCGATGAACTGTGTCGCGAGCGTGACCCGGCTCTGGATCAGCGCCTCCTCGGCGCCGAATTGCGTGCGCTGCGCCTCGAGCACATCGAGGAAGCTGGCATTGCCGGAGGTATACAGCGCGCGCGAAAGCTGGGCGGCTTCGGTCGAGGCCTTGGCGGCCTCCGACAGGCTGCCGAGTCTGATCCGCTCCTGCCGCAGACCCACCAGACTGTCCTCGACATCCTGCAGGGCGGTCAGCACGGCCAGCCTGAAGGCCGCATCCTGCCGGTCGCGCTGAGCCCTGGCGGCGTCGACGGCCGCGGCAAGCTCGCCGCCATTGAAGATCGGCACGCTGAGGCTCGGACCGATCGCCCAGCCGATCGCGCTGTTCTTGGCGAGATCGCCGAGCTTGAGAGCCGATGTCGATATGTTGCCGGTCAGCGAGACCGAGGGATAGCGATTGGCCTCCGCCTGGCCGATCCGCGCCGTGGACTGGGCAAGCAGGCGCTCGGCCACGCGGACATCCGGCCGCCGGCGCAGCACGTCGGCGGGAATGCCGGCGCGCGGCGGGGCGGGCGTCGCCGGAACGGCGGCAGCGCGCGCGAAATAGGCGGCCATCGCCGCGGGCGGCCGCCCGGTCAGCACCGCGAGGCGATGCTGGTTCTGGGCGAGCGAGGTTTCGAGCAGGGGGATCTGCGATTCCGTGCTCGCGGCCTGCGCGGTGGCGCGGGCGGTATCGATGGCGGAGATGTCGCCGGCGCGGAAGCGGGTGCGCGTCAGCGCCTCCGTCTCGCGCTGCGTCCGCGCCGTGCTGCGGGCCAGCGCGATCCGCGCCTGCAGGCCACGCGCCTCGACATAGGTCGAGGCGACGTCGCCGATCAGCGTCAGCATCACCCCGTCGAGATCGTCGAAGGCGGCATCCGTGCCGTAGGTCGCGGCCTCGACAGCGCGGTCGCGCGCACCGAACAGGTCGATCTCCCAGGAGGCGTCGAAGCCGGCACGGAAGCTGTTGCGGGTCACGCCGACCGAACGTGAGCGCGTCGCCGAGGCATTGCCGTCGACCTGCGGAAAGAGCGCGCCGACCGCTTGCTCGCGCGTGGCGCGCGCCTCGCGGATGCGGGCCTTGGCCTGTGCCACATCGAGATTGCCGGCGATCGCCTGTTCGATCATGGCGTTCAGCGTGGGGTCGCGCAGGTTGCGCCACCATTCGCTCGCCTTGAGAGCCTTCGGCCCGCCCGTCGCGGCGCTCCAGCGCTGCGGCAGATCGAGTTTCGGTGGTGTGTAGTCCGGCCCCACCGCGCAGGCGCCGAGACCCAACGCCAGCATCAGCAGGGTAGCGGGGCGAATCATCGCGGCCAGAATGCCGGGAAAACCCGGAACCGCCACCTCTCTTCTTGCAGCAGGCTGCGACCCGAAGGCGCGGTCCATTCGTTAAAATTT
>NZ_JBIWYK010000153.1:0-6905 GCF_044752385.1 Allobosea sp. CER48
GGCGATCGCCGCCGCGGCCATGATACGCGCCTGCTGGGCCGCCCCGGTCATTTCGGCAACGACGATGTAGGACTCACGCGCCAGGCGCTGCGAGGGCTCCAGCGCACCACCGCGGCCATTGGCGAGCAAATACTGGCCGGAGCCCGGTGCCCGGGCCTTGGCGACGCGGTCGGGATAGGCGAAGGCGAGCAGGAGGCCCGGCGAGAGCGGTTCAACCGCAATGGGCTGATTCGCGGCGAGACTCCGCTCGGCGGTTCGCGCCCAGCCCTCGGCAAGGCGCCGCATGTCGCCGGCCCGGCCGCCCCGCTCGCGATCGAAACGATCGAGGCGCTCGGTGAGGTCGATGGCTTCGCCGCCCAGGCCACGCTCGACCAGCAAGGCGGCCAGATCGGCGGCGACGCCCGTCTGGCCGAAGCGCGCGGCAGCCACGACCATCCGGGCGAGCCGCGGCGGCAGCGGCAGGGCCTGCAAGGCGCGGCCATCCGGCGTGATCCGGCCATCGGCATCGAGCGCGCCGATATTGCTCAGCAGCGCGCGGGCTTCCTTGAGGGCGGGCGCGGGCGGCAGATCGAGGAAGGCGAGCGTCGTCGGATCGCCCACGCCCCAGGCGGCGCAATCCAGCAGCAGCGGGCTGAGGTCGGCCGACAGGATTTCCGGCCTCGCGAAGGCTTCGAGCGCCCCGGTCGCAGCCTCCTCCCAGAGCCGATAGCAGACGCCCGGCTCGGTGCGGCCGGCGCGGCCGCGACGCTGGTCGGCGGCGGCGCGGCTGACGCGCCGGGTCTCCAGCCGGGTCACGCCGATATCGGGCTCGTAGACCGGCACGCGAGCAAGGCCGGAATCGATCACCACGCGGACGCCCTCGATCGTCAGCGAGGTCTCGGCGATGGCCGTGGCGAGCACGATCTTCCGTTTGCCCGCAGGCGCCGGCAGCACGGCGCGATCCTGATCGCGCTGGTCGAGCGCGCCATAGAGCGGGGCGATCTCGACGGCGGGATCACGAAGCTTCTCCCGCAGGCGCTCCTCGACACGCCGGATCTCGCCCTGCCCGGGCAGGAAGACGAGCTGCGAGCCCGGCTGCTCGTTGAGAGCGAGCAGGATCGTCTCGGTGACCTGGTCCTCGATCCGCTTCAGCGGGTCGCGGCTGCGATGGCGCGTCTCGATGGGAAAGGCGCGGCCCTCGCTCTCGATCACCGGGGCATCACGCAGCAGCTTCGCGACGCGGGCGCCGTCGAGCGTCGCAGACATCACGAGGAGGCGCAGGTCCTCGCGCAGGCCACCCTGTGCATCGAGCGCCAGCGCGAGGCCGAAATCGGCATCCAGCGAACGCTCGTGGAATTCGTCGAAGAGCACCGCCGCGACGCCTTCCAGCGCTGGATCGTCGAGGATCATCCGGGCGAAGACGCCTTCGGTGACGACCTCGATGCGCGTCTTCGGGCCGATCCTGGAGCCGAGTCGCACGCGCAGGCCGACGGTCTCGCCGACGCGCTCGCCGAGCGTCTGCGCCATCCGGCTGGCCGCGCCGCGCGCCGCCAGTCGGCGTGGTTCGAGAACGATCAGCTTGCCGGCCTTCGTCCAGGGTTCGTCGAGCAGCGCGAGCGGCACGCGCGTGGTCTTGCCGGCGCCGGGCGGCGCGACGAGCACGGCGTTCGGCCGCTCCCGCAGGGCGGCGGCGAGATCGCCGAGAACGGCGTCGATCGGGAGGGCTGTGTCGAAGGCGCGCATGCCCGGCCGATGTGGCGCAGGCTCGCCCTGTGCGCAAGCCACTCGCCAGCCCGGCCGCGCCATGCTAACCGCAGGCGCATGACAGAGACCGGCCAGACCCGCATCCAGAACCGCTTCCAGGCCTGCGCCCGCGAGGGCCGGGCGGCGCTCGTGACCTTCGTCACCGCCGGCGACCCCGATTTCGAGACATCGAGCGCGATCCTCGCGGCCCTTCCCGGAGCCGGCGCGGACGTGATCGAGCTCGGCGTGCCGTTCACCGATCCGATGGCGGACGGTATCCCGGTCCAGCTCGCCGGCCAGCGCGCGCTCAAGGCCGGGCAGACGCTCAGGAAGACCCTCGACATGGTCGAGAGCTTCCGCAAGGCGGGCCACGATACGCCGATCGTGCTGATGGGCTACTACAACCCGATCTATGTCTATGGCGTCGACGCCTTCCTCGCGGATGCCCGCCGCGTCGGTATCGACGGACTGATCGTCGTCGACCTGCCGCCGGAAGAGGACGAGGAGCTCTGCCTGCCGGCGCTGAAGGCCGGCGTCTCCTTCATCCGCCTGGCCACGCCGACGACCGACGACAAGCGCCTGCCCAAGGTGCTGCAGAACACGTCAGGCTTCGTCTACTACGTCTCGATGACCGGCGTGACCGGCGGCGCGATCGCCGATTACGGCGCAGTCGGCGACGCGGTCACCCGTATAAAGCGACATACCGACCTGCCGGTTGCGGTCGGCTTCGGCGTGAAGACCGCTGCCGACGCCGCCACCATTGCCAGGAGCGCCGACGGCGTGGTCGTCGGTTCCGCGCTGGTGGAGCGCGTCCGGCTGTCGCTGGACGGCGAGGGCAAGGCCACGGAAAAGACGGTTTCGGCTGTCACTTCGCTGGTCAGCGAGCTCGCACAGGGCGTCCGCTCCGCAGCCAAGGCGGCCTGAGGCCGGTTTCGTTCAACGATCGCGCCGCTTGCCCACCGGCAGGCGCGACCTATTTCTGGCATGACGGCGCCAGGGCCCGGAAAGCTCACGCCGAAAGCCCATCAGGGATTCATTCGATGAACTGGATTTCCGAAGTCGTCCGGCCGCGCATCAAGACGCTGTTCAAGCGCGAGACCCCGGAGAACCTCTGGATCAAGTGCCCCGATTCCGGGCAGATGGTCTTCCACAAGGATGTCGAGGCCAATGGCTACGTCATCCCCGGCTCCGAACACCACATGCGCGTCACCGCGCCGGAGCGCCTGCGCCTCACCTTCGACGACGGGAAGTGGCTCGACGTCGCCCTGCCTGAAGTCGCGGTCGATCCGCTGAAGTTCCGCGACGAGAAGCGCTATGTCGACCGGCTGAAGGACGCCCGCGCCAAGACCGGCGCGCAGGACGCCTTCAAGATCGGCTATGGCCGGGTCAAGGGCCTGCCGATGACGGTCGCGGCGCAGGATTTCCATTTCATGGGCGGCTCGCTCGGCATGGCCGCCGGCGACGCCTTCGTGAAGGGGGCGGAGACCGCGCTCGAGAAGAAGACGCCCTATGTGGTGTTCGCGGCCTCGGGCGGCGCGCGCATGCAGGAAGGCATCCTCTCGCTGATGCAGTTGCCGCGCACCACCGTTGCGGTGCGGCGTCTACGCGCGGCCGGTCTGCCCTATTTCGTGGTCCTGACCAACCCGACCACCGGCGGCGTAACCGCCTCCTATGCCATGCTCGGCGACATCCACATCGCCGAGCCCGGCGCGCTGATCGGCTTCGCCGGCCCCCGCGTGATCGAGCAGACGATCCGCGAGAAGCTGCCGGAAGGCTTCCAGCGCTCGGAATATCTCAAGGATCACGGCATGGTCGACATGGTCGTGCATCGCCGCGACATCCCCGAGACGCTGGCGCGGCTCGGCCGCCTGCTCACGAGGCAGCCTGCGATGAAGAGCGAGGCGGCCACTCCCGCTCCGGCCCGCCCCGTAGCCGAAGCGGTCTGACGTCTATCCGCTAGAGGGCGGTCGCATCATGGGGTCATCCGACACGCTGCTCGCGCGCTTCATGGCGCTGCATCCCAAGCTGATCGACCTCTCGCTCGGCCGCATCCTCACGCTGCTCGAGCGGCTGGGCGACCCGCAGAAGCGCCTGCCTCCGGTGATCCATGTCGCCGGCACCAACGGCAAGGGCTCGACCATCGCCTTCATGCGGGCGATCCTTGAAGCCGCCGGGCTCTCGGTCCACGTCTACATATCCCCCCATCTGGTGCGCTTCCATGAGCGCATCAGGCTGGGCGCACCGGGCGGCGGCCGCTTCGTCGACGAGGACAAGCTCGTCGAGGCCCTGGAGCGCTGCGAAGCGGCCAATGCCGGCGACCCGATCACCTTCTTCGAAATGACGACCGCGGCTGGGCTGCTGCTCTTCGCCGAGCATCCCGCCGACGTGCTGTTGCTGGAGGTCGGTCTCGGGGGACGCTTCGACGCGACGAACGTCATCGCGCATCCCGCCTGCACCGTGGTGACGCCGGTGTCGCTCGACCATTCCGAATATCTCGGCGACACCGTCACCAAGATCGCCGGCGAGAAGGCCGGTATCTTCAAGCGCGGCGCACCGGCCGTGATCGCGCCGCAGGAGCCCGAGCCGACGGCTGTGCTCGAAGCTGCAGCGGAGCGCGCCGGTGCGTCCAAGATCCTGATCGGCGCGCAGGACTTCAATGTCCACGAGGCCGGCGGGCGGCTGGTCTATGAGGACCAGGACGGACTGCTAGACCTGCCGCTGCCCCGCCTCGCCGGGCGTCACCAGCACATCAACGCCGGCACCGCGATCGCTGCCCTGCGCGCAGCCGGCTACGGCGCCCTGCCCGCACGCGCCTTCGAGCAAGGCATGCGCAATGCCGACTGGCCGGCGCGGCTGCAGCGGCTGGCGCGCGGGCGCCTCGCCGAGATCGTGCCCGATGGCGCCGAGCTCTGGCTCGACGGCGGCCACAACCCGGATGGCGGGCGCGTGCTGGCCCAGGCCATGGCCGATCTCGCCGACCGCAACCCGGCACCGCTGGTGATGATCGCAGGCCTGCTCTCGACCAAGGATGCAGCCGCCACGCTCGGTCATTTCAAAGGGCTGGCGCAGGCGCTCTACGCCGTGCCCATCCAGAACTCGCTCGCCGCGCGCCCGGCGGAGGAGGTTGCGCAAGCCGCCCGCGGCGCCGGGCTGGCAGCCGATGTCTCGGGCTCGGTCGAGCAAGCGCTCCGGACGATCGCCGCCCGCGCCTGGCCGGCTCCGCCGCGCATCCTGATCTGCGGTTCGCTCTACCTCGCCGGCGAGGTGCTCTCGGCCAACGGCACGCCGCCGACCTGACCGGCGAGAGAATGACCAGCCTGGAAGCAGGAGGAGCCATGCCCGTTCCCGGACTGACCGCTTTCGTCACCACGCTGCTCTGCGGCATGCTCGGCGGCTGCGTCAGTGCGGGCGGGACGGCCTCGCCGAGCGAGGCCGACGCCGAGCGCGTCGCCTCGGGCAAGCCGACCTTCCTGCAGCAGACCTACATGACGATGGACACGCGTTGCCGGCCCGTGAAGCGCCCGACCGGCGTTCTGACGCAGGCGCCGCGACACGGCAAGGTCCGGATGGCGACGAAGACCGCCAATGCCGAATACGGCCCCGGCGAGTATCGGCACTGCGACGGCAAGCCCGGGCAATCGCTCGCCTTCGAATACACCTCGCGCCCGGGCTATCGCGGGCCGGACCAGTTCGGCGTGCGCGTGCGCTACGGCGATGGCGAGATCCGCCATGTGCAGTTCGAGGTCGAGGTCGACTGAGACACAAATTCCGATCGAGCATCAGAGGGGAGCGTCATGCAGCGCAGCTTCGGAGCCACCGGGCCGGCCATTGCCGCGATCGGCCAAGGTAGCTGGTACAGCGAGCAGGGCGACCGGCGCGAGGCGATCGCCGCCTTCCGGCGCGGCCTCGATCTTGGCCTGAACCATATCGACACGGCCGAGATGTATGGCGACGGCCGCTCCGAGGCGCTGATCGGCGAGGCCATCGCGGGCCGGCGAGACGAGGTTTTCCTGGTTTCGAAGGTACTGCCGCACAATGCCTCTCGGCTGGGCGTGCGCGCCGCCTGCGAACGCTCGCTGAGGCAGCTCAAGACCGATCGGCTCGACTGCTACCTGCTGCACTGGCGCGGACCGCATCCCCTGGCCGAAACCTTCGCGGCCTTCGAGACGCTGAAGGAGGAAGGGAAGATCCTCTCCTGGGGCGTCAGCAATTTCGACGAAGACGACCTCGACGAGGCGCTTTCCGCTGCCGGCGATGGCAGGATCGCCTGCAATCAGGTGCTCTATCACCTGCGCGAGCGCGCCATCGAGCACGCGGTGATCCCATGGTGCGAGCGCCATGGCGTCGCCGTCACCGCATACAGCCCGTTCGGCCATGACGATTTCCCTGCGCCCGGCAGCGCGCAAGGCAACCTCCTCGCCGGGATCGCCTCGGCGCATGGCGCGACGCCGCGGCAGGTCGCGCTCGCCTTCCTGACGCGGCGCCCCGGCGTCTTCGCGATCCCGAAGGCCGGCAAGGTCGCCCATGTCGAGGACAATGCCGGAGCGCTGGACCTTGCCTTGTCCGATGACGAGATCGCCCGCATCGACGCCGGCTTCCCCCGCGGCCGCAAGCCGCAGGCGTTGCCGATGATTTGATCGGCCGCGGAAACCACGTTCCGCCTTCCCGCTTTACAGGTTCCCGCACCCGCGCTTTCCTAGAGTCAAGGGCGAAGGCCGGCAGAGCCTCACGAACGCCCGCTCAACGGTAGCGTCTTCGGAGTTCGGGCGATGCGTCGCGTTCTCGGCATCTTGGCCGTCCTGTTCCTGTCAGTGCTCGGCGCCGCACAGGCGCAAGCCGGAGTCGATGTCAGGGTCGACATTGCCGCCCAGCGCATGAAGGTCAGCACGAGCGACGGCGAGGTCTACGACTGGAAGATCTCATCCGGCCGCAGCGGCTTCCGCTCGCCCAATGGCGTCTACCGACCGACCCGCCTCGAAAGGAGCTGGTACTCGCGCAAGTATGGCGGCGCGATGCCCCACGCGGTGTTCTTCCGCGGGGGCTACGCGATCCACGGCACGACGGCGGTTGGCGCGCTGGGTCGCCCCGCCTCGCATGGCTGCATCCGGCTGCATCCCGCCAACGCCGCCAAGCTCTTTGCACTGGTGAAGAGACACGGCGCGGGCCAGACGCGGATCGCGCTG
>NZ_JBIWYK010000154.1:0-6840 GCF_044752385.1 Allobosea sp. CER48
TGCGCTGCAACGGCCTGACATAGACATGCCGCACCCGCAGCAGGTCGGGTTCGGGATCGTAGGGATCGGGCGTCACCGCGCCGATGCCGGCGAGTTCTCCCTCATGGAAGGCGGCGAGCACAGCGAAGCGCTCGTCGCCGCCGTCATAGCGGCCAGCCAGCCATTCCTCGCGCAAGCGCTCGATGAAGCGAAAGCTCTCCGCGCCCGCCTCGTTGCGCAACGCCTCGAAATCGTCCGGCAGGCTATCGATCAGCCGGACGATCTGGATGGCTGCCGGGTTCACAGACCTTCGAACAGGGCGCTGGAGATGTAGCGCTCGGCGAAGGAGGGGATGATCACGACGATGGTCTTGCCCGCGTTCTCCGGCCGCGCGCCGACTTCCAGCGCCGCTGCGACCGCCGCGCCCGACGAGATGCCGGCCGGGATGCCCTCGCTCTTGGCGAGCGCGCGGGCGGTCTCGAAGGCCGTCTGGTTGCCGACCGTGACGACCTCGTCGATCACGCCGCGATCGAGCACGCCCGGCACGAAACCGGCGCCGATACCCTGGATCTTGTGCGGGCCGGGCTGGCCGCCGGAGAGCACCGGGGAGTCCTCGGGCTCGACCGCGACCATCCGCACGCTCGGCTTGCGCGCCTTCAGCACCTGGCCGACCCCGGTGATGGTGCCGCCGGTGCCGACGCCGGAGATGATGATATCGACCTTCCCCTCGGTGTCGTTCCAGATTTCCTCGGCGGTGGTCTTCCGGTGGATTTCCGGGTTGTGAGGATTCTCGAACTGCTGCGGGATGATCGCGCCCGCGATCTCGTTCTTCAGCTCCTCGGCCTTCGCGACGGCGCCGCGCATGCCGCCGGGGCCGGGGGTGAGCACCAGCTCGGCGCCGAGCAGGGCGAGCATCTTGCGCCGTTCCAGCGACATCGTCTCCGGCATCACGAGGATCAGGCGGTAACCGCGCGCCGCCGCGACGAAGGCGAGCGCGATGCCGGTATTGCCGGAGGTGGGCTCGATCAGCGTGCCGCCCGGCTTCAGGGCGCCGGAGGCTTCCAGGGCGTCGATCATGTTGACGCCGATTCGGTCCTTCACGCTCGAGATCGGGTTGAAGAATTCGAGCTTGGCGAGGATCGTCGCCTTGACGCCGCGCTCGGCCGGCAGCCGGTTCAGCTTGACCAGCGGCGTGTCGCCGATGGTGTCGGTGATCGAGTTGTAGATGCGCCCACGCCCCGGGGCCTTCGTCGACTTCTCTGCTTCAGCCATGGGATGACTCCTCTGGACGGAACGGTCGATCGCAACGCTAGGTCAATTCACAAAATTTGTCGATTAAAGAAATAAATTACGTGTTCAGATTGTGAAATCGGCGCCGGGGCCGCGCTGTCCGAACACCGCCCCCGCCAGCGCCCGCTGGCAGAGCTCCTCGACGGTGACGTCGTCCAGCCGGGCCAGAAATGCCGTGGAAGCGGCCTCCACTTCCGGCCCGACGACTTCGTCCACCAGCCGCGATTGCGGCATCGGTCCGAGCCCGTCCTCGCCGGCCTCCTGCATCGCGGCCCGTGCAATGTCCGCAGCTGTGATCTTGCGCCTTTCGCGGGCGAGCTCGTAGCCGCCGCGTGGCCCGCGGACGCCCTTCAGGATGCCGGCGCGCACCAGCGTCTGCAGCAATGTCTCCAGATGCCGCGGCGGCAAGGCGTGCCGGGCGGCCAGAAGCTTGGCCGCAACCGGCGAGGGCCGGGCATGCAGGGCGATGTCGACCACGGCGGCGATGGCGAGCAGGCTGCGGCGCGAAACCGGCATCATGGCGTCGGTTCCTGTCCGGGCGCCGCGTTCGCGGAAATGCCGGTGGAGCCGAAGCCGCCGGCACCGCGCGCGGTCGCATCCAGGCTTGCGACCTCCACCAGGGTGGCGTGCGTCACCGGCGCGACCACGAGCTGAGCGATTCGATCGCCACGAGCGATCGGGAACGGCTCCTGGCCGAGATTGATCAGCGGCACCTTGACCTCGCCGCGATAGTCGCTGTCGATCGTGCCGGGCGCATTCAGCACCGTGATGCCATGCTTGACGGCGAGGCCCGAGCGCGGGCGCACCTGCCCCTCGAAGCCCTCGGGCAGCTGCATCGCCAGCCCGGTCGGCACCAGTGTCCGTTCGCCCGGGCCGAGCAGCAGCGCTTCGCCGATCGCGGCGCGGAGATCGAGGCCGGCTGCCCCGGCCGTCTCATAGGCCGGCAGGGGCAGATCGGCGCCATGGGGCAGGCGTTGCAGCGCGACCGTCACCATCGCACTCAACCCGCCCGTCCGGCCGGGAGCAGCGCAGCGATATGGGCGACCAGCCGGCTCGCGACCTCGTCCTTCGGCAGCGTCGGCCAGGTTTCGACGCCTGCCTGCGTCACGAGATGCACCGTATTGGCGTCGCCGCCCATCACGCCCGTGCCGCCGACATCGTTGGCGACGATCAGGTCGCAGCCCTTCTTCGCGAGCTTGGCGCGGGCGTAGTCGATGACGTTCTGCGTCTCCGCGGCAAAGCCGACGACCAGCGGCGGGCGGCCGCTTTTGCGATGCGCGACGGTGGCCAGGATGTCGGGGTTCTCGACCAGCGCGAGCGGCGTCAGCGCCTTGCCGTCCTTCTTCATCTTTTCCGGCGCCGCATCGGCGACGCGCCAGTCGGCGACGGCGGCGGCGAAGATCGCGATGTCGGCCGGCAGGGCGGCCTCGACTGCCTTCAGCATGTCGCGCGCCGATTCGACATGGACCGTCTCGACGCCGACCGGATCGGGCAGGTTCACCGGGCCGCTGACCAGCGTGACCTGCGCGCCTGCCGCTGCTGCAGCCGCGGCAATGGCGTGGCCCTGCTTGCCGGAGGAGCGGTTGGCGATATAGCGCACCGGGTCGATCGCCTCATGCGTCGGTCCGGAGGTGATGAGCACGTGCCTGCCGGCGAGCGCGCCGTTCTTTACCGGCTCTCCGCCCGGCAGCCGGCCGAGGAAGCCGATCGCGCGGGTCGCGGCCGGCTTCTCGCCGGCGAGCGCAAGCTCGATCGCAGCCAGGAGCTCCGGCGGTTCGGCCATGCGGCCCGGACCGCTCTCGCCGCGCTCGGCCATCGCCCCGACATTCGGGCCGACGACGAGGACGCCGTCCTTCTCCAGCTGCGCCATGTTCCGGCGCGTCGCCGGATGCTGCCACATCCGCGGGTTCATCGCCGGCGCGATCAGGATGCGCTTGTCGGTGGCGAGCAGCGCGGTCGAGGCGAGGTCATCGGCGAGGCCGTTCGCCATCTTGGCGATGAGATCGGCGGTGGCCGGCGCGACGACGATGAGATCGGTCGAGCGCGAGAGCTGGATATGGCCGATATCGGCTTCGTCGGTCAGCGAGAACAGGTCGGTGAAGCAACGCTCGCCGGCGAGCGAGGAGACGGCGAGCGGCGTGACGAACTGCTCGCCGGCCCTGGTCACGATGCAGCGCGAGGCGATGCCGCGATCCTTCAGCCGGCGGATGACTTCGAGCACCTTGTAGGCGGCGATGCCGCCGCCGATGATCAGGAGAACGGAGCGGGAAGCGGACAAGGCGGCCCCTCGGGCAGGTCAGGCATCGGACTGACCGCTTCCTAGCATCCGCAGCGCCGCGCTGTCATGCGCCGCGGAGAAGCCGCTTCCTGTCTCAGTCGCGTGGCAGCTCCGGTACCTTGTAGGCCGTCGTCGCCTTGATGCGCTCCATCGCGAAGCGCGAGGTGACGTTCTTGAGCGGGATCGTCTCGATCAGCTTCTTGTAGAAGCCGTCATAGGCGGCCATGTCGGCGACGACCACGCGCAGCATGTAATCGACGTCTCCAGCCATCCGGTAGAACTCCATCACCTCCGGCATGGCTGCGACCATCTGGGCGAACTTCTCCAGCCAGGGGCCGGAGTGGTCGGCCGTCTCGATCTGGACGAAGACGGTGAGGCCGAGGCCGATCTTCTCGGGGGCCACCAGCGCGACGCGCTTGAGGATCACGCCCGCCTGTTCGAGCTTCTGAATCCGCTTCCAGCACGGCGTCTGCGACAGCCCTACGCGGTCGGCGAGCTCGGCGATGGAAATGTTCGCGTCGGCCTGCAGGACAGTGAGAATTTTCCGGTCGATGGCGTCCATTCTCTAAAGCTCGCTTTCGGAAGAAATTTATACCAAAAAATCGGATCAGGAGGGATGAATTATCTTTTTGATGCCGATCTATTGCATTCAGATAGAAAATCCTTTTCTCAATCTGTCAATGGGGGCTTGTCGGCCCTGTCCTTGAAAGGGATTTGAACGATGGATCGCCGCCAGTTCCTCCTCGCCGGTTCGAGCTTTGCGGCAGCCGCGTCATTCGCCGGTGCCGCCTCCGCGCAGAGCGTTCCCGCCCGCGTCGGCTACATCCCGATCGTCGGCACGGCACCGTTCTTCGTCGCCAACGGCGAGGGCTGGCTGAAGCAGGGCGGCATCGACGTGGCCGTCACGGTCTTCGAATCCGGCCCCAACATGATTCAGGCGCTCGCCTCCGGCACGATCGACGTCTATGTCGCGGGCGTCGCCCCGCTCGCCGTCGCCCGCTCGCGCGGCGTCGACATCCGCGTGGTCGCCTCGACGGCGATCGGGGAGAACGTCGTCGTCAGCGCGCCGTCGCTCACGAAGTTCTTCACTCCCGGCACCGGCGCGGCCGCGGCCTTCAAGGCCTTCCGCGCGGCAAACGGCAAGGCCGCACGCCTCGCCACCCAGCCGGCCGGCTCGGTGCCGAACACCACCCTGCAGTACTGGCTCTGGGAAGTCGCGAAGGTCGACAAGGCCGATGTCGAGATCGTGCCGATGGGCATCGACGCGACGCAGCAGGCGATTCTGGCCAATGCGGTCGATGGCGGCAGCGTCCGCGAGCCGGCCCTGACGATCATCCAGACCCGCAACCCGCAGATCAAGCTGATCGCCGGCGGCGAGGAGGTCTTCCCCGGACAGCCCGGTACGGTGGTCGCCGTCTCCGGCGTCTTTGCCGGCAAGAATCCCCAGGCTGTCCAGAATCTCGTCAGCGGCCTCGTCAAGGCTGCGGCGCTGATCAAGGCCGAGCCGGGCAAGGCAGCGCCCCATGTCGGCGCAGCGCTCGGCAAGGGCATCGTGGACCCCGAACTGATCCAGAAGGCACTGGTCTCGCCGGCGAGCCGGTTCGAGATCGACCCTCGCAAGATCATCGAGCCCTCGCGGGCCATGCAGGCCTATCAGGTCAAGCTCGGCTCGCTCGAGAAGGAGCTGCCGTTCGACGGCCTGTTCGAGACGCAGTATTACGAGCGGGCGGTCAAGACGGGCGGCTGATCTGGTGAAGAGATTGCGGGCCGCGGCCCTTGCCCTTCTGGGCCTCGTCGCCTTCCTCCTGCTCTGGGAGGCGGTGCCCTATTTCGGACTGGTGAACCCGGCTTTCCTGCCGCCGCCCAGCGCGCTGCCGAAGGCCTTCCTGCGCGAGGTTTCGTCAGGGGCATGGTTCTCGGCCGTCCTGGGTTCGCTCTGGCACTATTTCGTCGGCCTGTTCGTCGGTGCCGGGCTCGGCATCGCGGTTGGCGTTCTCGTCGGCATGTCGCGGATCGCCGAGGAAGCGACGGCCTGGGTCGTGCGCGTGCTCAGGCCGATTCCGGGTCTCGCCTGGGTGCCCTTCGCCATCATCTGGTTCGGCGTCACGCCCGGCGCCGCCGTCTTCATCATCGCGATCGGCGTGTTCTGGATCGCCTTCTTCGCCGCGCAGGGTGCGATCCGCGGCGTCGACCGCGATCTCGTCGAGGTTGCCGACGCCTTCGGCTTCCGCTCGCCCTGGCAGCGCCTCTTCAAGATCCTGTTGCCGGCGGCGATGCCGGGCATCCTCGTCGGCTTCCGCACGGCACTGGGCCAGGCCTGGATGGCCGTGGTCGCGGCCGAGATCTTCGGAGTCGCCGGTGTCGGCCAGCGGATGATGCAGGCATCGAGCCTGCTCGCGACCGACATTGTCGTCGTCTACATGCTGACCATGGCGGCGCTCTATGGCCTGCTCGACACCGGCTTCGTCGCCTTCCAGAAATGGGTGCTGCGTTGGAAAGCGTGATCGACAAGAGTGTGATCGAGATCCGGGGCCTGTCGCTGACCTTCACCCGCGACGGCGAGCAGACCGAGGTATTGCACAAGCTCGACCTGAAGGTCGGGCGCGGCGAGTTCCTCGCCATCGTCGGGCCTTCCGGCGTCGGCAAGTCGACGCTGCTGCGCGTCGTCGCCGGGCTGGCGAAGCCGAGCGGTGGCGAGGTCGTCATCCATGCCAGGGATACGACGCGGCGGCCCGTCGCGTTGGTCTTCCAGGATTCGCGCCTGCTGCCGTGGCGGAAGGTCGTGTCCAATGTCGGCTTCGGGCTGGAGGGCCGGACGTCGCGGGCCGAGCGCCTGGCGAAGGCCGGCGCCATGCTCGATCTGGTCGGCCTCGGCTCGCTGGCCCAGCGCTGGCCGCATCAGCTCTCGGGCGGGCAGCGCCAGCGCGTCTCGCTGGCCCGTGCGCTCGCGGTCGAGCCGGAGATCCTGCTGATGGACGAGCCCTTCTCGGCTCTGGACGCTCTGACACGCGAAACCCTGCAGGACGAGCTCATCCGCGTCTGGCAGCGCACCGGCAAGACCGTGCTCTTCGTCACCCATGACATCGACGAGGCGGCCTATCTCGCCGACCGGGTGGTGATCCTCTCCGGCGCGCCCGGCCAGATCATCGCCGAGCACCGAATCGACGCGCCGCGTCCGCGCCGGCGCGGGGCGGCAGCCGAGGCAGAGATCGTGCGGGCCGTCCGCCAGGGGCTCGGCGCCGACATCGTCGCCGACGGTGCCACGATCTGAGCGGGGCGAGCCTAGCCTCGGT
>NZ_JBIWYK010000155.1:0-6819 GCF_044752385.1 Allobosea sp. CER48
GGGAGCGGCTGTTCATCTCCGATGATGCTTCGAAGGCCGTGCTTTCCACCCGCAGCGTCGCGCTGTGGCGGAAAGGCTGATCACATCAGCACGATCAGCGACCGCGGTGAGAGCGAGATTTCCTGATCGGCCTTCAGCCCTTTTCGGCCCTCGTCGGAGCTGGGCCCTGTCTCCGTATCCAGCACGACCGACCACGAACCCGTCTTCACCCGCGGCGGGACCTTGAAGACGACCTCGCCATCGAAGGCGTTGAACAGGATCAAGGCCTCGTCGACGCCTCCCTCGACATCCGGCATATGCATCAGCAGGCCGATAGCCAGCACTCCGGGATCGTCCCAGTGTTCCTCGAGCTGCTCCCCGCCGGCAGGGTTGACCCAGCGCAGCAGGCAGCCGTCCCGGAACGATGCGCGCCGGAAGATCGGATGCTCGGTTCGCAGAGCGATCACCTGCCTGACGAAGCCGGCGAGCGCCTCGTCGCGCCGCGTGATCTCGTCCCAACGCATCCAGGCCGTGTCGTTGTCCTGGGCGTAGACATTGTTGTTGCCCCGGTTGGAATGGCCATGCTCGTCGCCGGCGAGCAGCATCGGCGTGCCGTGGGACAGGAGCAGCGTTGCCAGCAGATTGCGCTTCTGGCGCTCGCGCACCGCGATGATGCCTTCCTCCTCGGTCGGCCCCTCGGCGCCATGATTGAAGGACAGGTTATGGCCGTGGCCGTCCTTGTTGTCCTCGCCATTCGCCTCGTTGTGCTTGTCGTTATAGGAGACGAGGTCCGCCAGCGTGAAGCCGTCATGAGCGGTAATGAAGTTGACGCTGGCCCATGGCCGGCGGCCCCGCTGGTCGTAGACGTCGCCAGAACCGGTGATGCGCGCCGCGAGATCGCGGATGATCCCCTCCTCGCCTTTCCAGTAGCCCCGGATGGTGTCGCGGTACTTGTCGTTCCACTCGGCCCAGCCCGGCGGAAAGCCGCCGACCTGATAGCCGCCCGGCCCGATATCCCATGGCTCGCCGACGAGCTTGACCTTGCGCAGAATAGGATCCTGCCCCATCGCGTCGAAGAAGCCGCCGCGGGGATCGAAGCCATGCGGCTCGCGGCCGAGAATCGTGCCGAGATCGAAGCGGAAGCCGTCGACCTCCATGACCTCGACCCAGTAGCGCAGCGAATCCATCACCATCTGCAGCACGCGCGGATGGGAGGTGTTTACTGTGTTCCCGGTCCCGGTGTCGTTGATGTAGTAACGCGGCTCGCCCGGCATCGTCCGGTAATAGGAGAAGTTGTCGATACCCTTGAACGACAGCGTCGGGCCGAGCTCATTGCCCTCGGCCGTGTGGTTGTAGACGACGTCCAGCACCACTTCGAGCCCGGCATCGTGGAAGCGGCGGACCATGTCGCGGAACGAGGAGAGGCCGGCCCGGCCGAGATAGCGCTGCATCGGCGCGAAAAAGCCGATCGTGTTATAGCCCCAGTAGTTGGACAGGCCCTTGGCGACGAGATGATGGTCGTCGAGATAAGCATGCACCGGCAGGAACTCGACCGTCGTGACGCCCAGGCTCTTGATGTAGTCGATCACCGCGGACTCGGCGAGGCCGTCGAAGGTACCGCGGCTTTTCTCGGGCACCGCCGGGTGCAGTTGCGTGAAGCCGCGGACATGGGTCTCGTAGAAGACGGTCAGGTCCCAGCCGATGCCGGGCGCGGGCGGGCGCTGCGGATCGGCCTGCCAGTCGACTACGACGCATTTCGGCATGTAGCGCGCGCTGTCGCGTTCGCTGAAGCTGAGATCGCGGTCCTCCCCGGCATCGATCACGTAGCCGTAATGCGCCTCATTCCAGTCGACGGACCCGGAAAACTCGCGCGCATAGGGATCGAGTAGGAGTTTGTTCGGATTGAAGCGGTGCCCTTCCTCCGGTGCGAAGCGGCCATGGACGCGGTAGCCGTAGCGCTGCCCCGGCCCCACCCGCGGCAGGTAACCGTGGAAGACCTCGTCGGTGTATTCCGGCAGCGTGATGCGCGCGGTTTCCGTCTGCCCCGCCTCGTCGAAAAGACAGAGTTCCACGCGTTCGGCATGGGCCGAGAACAGGGCAAAGTTGGTCCCGTCGCCATCGAACACGGCGCCGAGCTCGGAAGCCCGGCCGGGCCTGATCTCAAAACCCGTCATGTCGCACTCCGCCATGTCACAGCACCTTCGCGTCGAGCGTGCAGAAGGGAGGATCATCGCCGCAGAGCGCTCCCCATCTTCGCCGCGATGGCAGCAACGTGGTGGTGCAAAAGCGGTTCCGGATCGCTGGCCCCGTTCTTGCGTAAATATTTCGCCGCGCTGCCGGAACCTGGCTCGCGGCGGCCTGTTGTGCTTCGCGGATGCCGAGGGCGTGACAATGACAGATGTGCTGAAGCTGGCCGAGATCGGAGGCGCGCCTGCGACGTCCGGCCACGCATTGCATTACGCGCCCGCCGTCAAGGACGACATTGCCGACCGCCCCTCTCCGATCGCAGCCACCACGAAATTGCTCTTCGTCACCTCCGAGATGGGCGACTTCATCAAGGCCGGTGGTCTCGGCGAGGTCTCGACCGCTTTGCCCCGGCAATTGCGGAAGTTCTGCGAGGTGCGAGTCCTGCTGCCCGGCTTCCGGCAGGTCCGCAAGGCGAGACCGGCGATGGATGTCGTCCGGCAGATGCCGCGCGTCGCCGGCCTGCCGCCATGGTCGCTCGGCCGCTTCACCACAAGTGACGGCCTGATCGTCTATACCGTCCTCTGCGATGAGCTTTATGACCGTGATGGCTCGCCCTATGGCCCGTTCGGCGGGGGCGATTTCGGCGACAACGACATCCGCTTCGGACGGCTATCGCTCGCCGCCGCGGAGATCGCCGCCGGCGAGGCCGACCCGAACTGGAAGCCCGATGTCGTCCATGTGAACGACTGGCCCTCCGCCCTTGCACCCGGCTACATGCGCTGGAAGGGCCTCGCGACCCCGTCGATCCTGACCATCCACAACCTGGCCTATCAGGGGCTCTACCACCCGCAGCGCATGCGCCTTCTGGGCATCCCGGACCTCGCCTTCAACATCAACGGCGCTGAATTCCACGGCAAGATCTCGTTCCTGAAGAGCGGCATCTATTACGGCTCGCATGTCACCACCGTGAGCGAGACCTATGCCAACGAGATCACCACCGCCGAACATGGCTGTGGCCTCGACGGCCTTCTCAAGATGCGCATGCACGAAGGCCGGCTGACCGGGATCGTCAACGGCATCGACGATAGCTGGAACGCACTAATCGATGGCGGCCGCACCGGCGACCAGATCATCCGGCAATGGAAGAGGCGCAACGCTGCCGAAATCCGCCGGACCTTCGACCTGCCGGACTCGCGCGGCCCGCTGTTCTCGATCGTCTCCCGTCTGGTCCATCAGAAGGGCATCGATCTTTCGCTGGAGGCGGCTGAAACGATCGTGGCCCAGGGCGGCCAGCTCGTCGTGACCGGACGTGGCGAGCCGCGCATCGAGGAAGCCGTCGAGAAGCTGGCAAAGCGCTTTCCGCGCGCCGTCGCCGCGCGGATCGGTTTCGACGATGGCGAGGCGCGGCGCCTATTCGCCGCCAGCGATTTCCTGCTCATGCCCTCACGTTTCGAGCCCTGCGGCCTCAGCCAGATGTATGCGCAGCGCTCCGGCGCCCTGCCGATCGCCTACCGGACCGGCGGTCTTGTCGATACAATCGAGGACGGATTGTCCGGATTCCTGTTCTCCAGTCTCACGGGAGCGGGCTTGACCGGGGCGGTGGCCCGAGCCCTGGAAGCCTTCCGCTCGAAGCGCGCCTTCCGGCAGATGCGGGATCACGCCATGGCCAAGCGCTTCGACTGGCGCCGCCCGAGCTTCCGCTATGCGGATGTCTACGCTCGGGCCCTCGTCGCCTGATTATGGCGCTCAGGCGATACGCGGCTTGTCCGGCGTGGTCGCCGATGCTGAGCTCAACGCTTAGCCTTCGGCGCGGATTTGGTGGCGCCCGCATTGCCGGTCGCAGCCTTCTTAGCCGGGGCGGTTGCTTTCGGCTGGTCGTTCGCGGTCGCGGATATCTTGCCCTTGGTCGGCTTCGCCGCCTTGGCGGGTTGCCCGGTGCACGCAGCGACCCGCTCTTCGGCCAGTCGCCAGTGTTCGGCATCACGGCCTTCGGGCTTACCCTCGGCCTCCCAGATCGCATAGGCGGTATCGCGGACGATCTGTTCCCGGCTCATCATCTGTCTCCTGGAAAGGCGGCTGAAACGCGGTGGATGAACGGCAGCAGGAGTGGTTGGTTCCGCCGACCGCCCCCGCCTTTCGGCGAGGGTGTGGTTGCGGAACGGAGAACTGTTCTGCTGCGTTGCATCATCGCCGATTCCACCTCCCGGGCGGAACACCTCTCGTCTTTCGGATAAGCCCGTTTATGCGCCAGTCTGCACCGTCTCTGCCCGCCCTGGCTCAACACGATCGGGTGTTGCTGGAGGAAGGGCGCCATCCCGACCCCTTCGCCATCCTGGGTCGCCACGCCTTCACCGGTGGCAGCTTCGTGCGGGCTTTCCTGCCCGGCTGCAACTACGCCGAACTCGTCACCGGAGAAGGCGAGGAACGCAGCGCGGTGCCGATGATCACACAAGGTGACGGCGTCTTCCAGGTATCCTCCCCGACGGAAGGCTCCTACCGGCTGCGCATTTCCTGGCCGGACGGCATCGTCGAGGCGGCCGATCCCTACGCCTTCGGCCTGTCACTGTCGGAGGACGATATCTATCTCTTTGCTGAGGGGCGCCATTTCGACCTCTCGACACGGCTCGGCGCCAATCCGTGGTCTTTCGACGGCGTCGAGGGCGTGCTCTTCGCCGTCTGGGCACCGAATGCCGCGCAGGTCGCGGTCGTAGGCGATTTCAACAGCTGGGATGCCCGCCGCCACCCGATGCGCCGCCGGCTCGGGCCCGGCATCTGGGAGCTGTTCATTCCCGGCATCGGCCCGGGCGCCGTCTATAAATATGCGATCACCGCACAGAATGGCGAAAAGCTGCCTTGGAAGGCCGATCCGCTCGGACGCCTGCACGAGGAGCCGCCACGGACCGGCTCCATCGTCGCCGCTGCGCCGGATTTCAGCTGGAGCGATGCCGCGTGGCTGGAAAGGCGCGAGCATGCGAACCCGATAGCGGAGCCACTCGCCATCTATGAGGTTCATGTCGGCTCCTGGCTCAGGACCGAATGGGGCCGGATGGGCAGTTGGGACGAGGCCTGCGACAGGCTGATCCCCTATCTTGAGCATATGGGCTTCAGCCATGTCGAGCTCTTGCCGATCACAGAGCATCCCTTCGGAGGCTCATGGGGCTATCAGCCGCTCGGCCTCTTCGCGCCCACGGCAAGACTGGGCCCGCCTGAGGCCTTCGCCAGATTCGTGGATCGCTGCCATGCGGCCGGTATCGGCGTGATCCTGGACTGGGTGCCTGCCCATTTCCCCGCAGACGAGCACGGGCTCGCGCGCTTCGACGGCACCGCGCTCTACGAGCATGAAGACCCGCGCCAGGGCTTCCACCGCGATTGGAATACGCTGATCTACAATGTCGGCCGGCGCGAGGTCCGCGGCTTCCTGATCGCCTCGGCGCTCTGGTGGCTTGAGACCTTCCATCTCGACGGCCTGCGCGTCGACGCGGTCGCGTCCATGCTCTATCGCGACTACAGCCGCGAGCCCGGCGAATGGGTGCCGAACCATCTCGGCGGGCGCGAGAATTTCGAGGCGATCTCCTTCTTCCAGGAGCTCAACACCCTGGTCGGCGCCCGCGGGCGCGGCGCCATCACCATCGCCGAGGAATCGACGGCCTGGCCGGGCGTCACCGCGCCAGTCCACCATGGCGGGCTCGGCTTCCATTTCAAATGGAACATGGGCTGGATGCACGACACCCTGCGCTATTTCGCGCGGGATCCGATCCATCGCGGCTATCACGGCGACGACGTCACCTTCGGCTTGATCTACGCCTTCTCCGAGAACTTTGTGCTGCCGATCTCGCATGACGAAGTGGTCCACGGCAAAGGCTCGCTCCTCTCCCGCATGCCCGGCGACGACTGGCAGCGTTTCGCTAACCTGCGGCTGTGCCTCTCCTTGATGTGGACGCATCCCGGCAAGAAGCTGCTCTTCATGGGCTGCGAGTTCGGCCAGGAGGAGGAATGGAATGTCGATGCGCCGTTCCCCTGGCCTTCGGATGATGACGGCCGCCGACGCGGGACAATGCGATTGGTGCGCGACCTCAATGCGTTTTATCGCGGTCACTCCAGTCTGCATCGTCTCGACCATAGCAGTGAGGGTTTCGGCTGGATGATCGCGGATGACCAGGCCAATGCCGTCTTCGCCTTCACCCGCTCGGCCGGCGATGGAAGGCCGCCGCTCGTGGTGGTCGCCAACATGACGCCCGTGCCGCGCCATGACTACCGCGTCGGCGTCGCAGCCGCAGGGCGCTGGGTGGAACGTCTCAACAGCGATGCGGAAAGCTATGGTGGCTCGGGCCTCGGCAATGGCGGCCAAGCCGCGACGGAAGCCGTCGCCTCCCATGGGCAGGCGCAGTCCATGTCGCTGACCCTGCCGCCGCTCGCGCTTCTCGTGCTGGAGCATGCGGGGGCGTCCGAATGAGCGATGACCTGCTGCGCCAGCTCGCCACCCGCGCCGGGATCGCCCCCGAATGGACCGACCAGACCGGCACGCTGCGTCAGGTCTCGCCCGACAGTCTGCGCGCGATCCTGCGCGCGCTCGGCCTGCCCGGCGACACGGACGAGAGCGTGCGCAATTCCCTTGCCGCGGTGGAAGCGGTTCCGCTCGCAGGCTCGTCGCGC
>NZ_JBIWYK010000156.1:0-6703 GCF_044752385.1 Allobosea sp. CER48
GGATCCGTAGTCACAGGATTTCATGACGGACGTCACTGTCGCCGGCTTCGAGTCTCACCGGTCATATCTGACCCGCCTCGCCTACCGCATGCTCGGCTCGCTCAGCGATGCCGAGGATGTGGTGCAGGATGCGTGGCTGCGCTGGCATGATTCCGCTCCCGCGGCGCTGGCAAATCCGCGCGCCTGGCTCGGACGCGTGGTGACGCGGCTCTGCCTCGACCTGATGAAATCGGCGCGGCGGCGGCGCGAGAACTATGTCGGCGCCTGGCTGCCCGAGCCGCTCATCGAGGAGATCGGCGCCACGGCTGGCGGCGACGAGGCAGTGGACGTGCCTTATGTGCTGCAGCTCGCACTGGAACGGCTGTCTCCCCTCGAACGCGCCGCCTTCCTGCTGCACGATGTATTCGACCTGCCCTTCTCCGAGATCGCCGACACGCTCGGGCGCAGCGAGGCGGCCTGTCGGCAGCTGGTCTCCCGGGCGCGCCGACACGCGCGCGAAGAGGTGCCGCGCCATCCGCTCTCGGCGGAGGAGGCAAGGCGCTACGCCGTCGCCTTCTTCGAGGCCTCCCACAGCACCGACCCGACGGCGCTAAAGAGCCTGCTCGCGCAGGACGCCGTCCTCCACGGCGATGGCGGCGGCAAGGCGAACTCGGTGCTCAATCCGATCTTCGGCAGCGAGAAGATCGGCCGCTTTTTCGCCGGGCTGGCCCGCAAGCCGGAATGGCCTGGGTTGGCCCCCCGCTGCGAGCCTGTCCTGATCAACGGCATGCCCGGCTACATCAGCCGCGAGCGAGACACCGAACAGGCGGTTGTGCTCGACATTCGCGAGGGGCAGATCCACGCGATCTACGTGATCCGCAATCCCGACAAGCTCGGCCATGTGCGAGCGCGGCTGGCGGCAACCACCTGCTAGATCGCCCCGAACCACCAGACGCCGCCGACCAGCACGATCTCCCCGACGAGCACCGCCGACATCATCCGACGCCGGCTGATCGCCATCACGGCCACAGCGGCGGCGAGCGCTGCCACCCGCACGAAGAGCGGTGCGTGCGACAATGCGCCGGGCGGGGAGACGATCAGCTTGGCGACGATGCCCGCCAGCAGCGCCGTCGCAACCGCCCTCACCCATTCCAGCAGGGGCGAGTCGGCATCGAGCCCGCGCGCGAAGCCCACGGCGAGCCAGCGCCAGATCTCCGTCGGCAGCACCGCGAAGAGCAGCAGCGCGAGGTAGGGCCAGAGCGGCCCGTCCAGCAGGGCGATCGGCGGGGTCATGCCGCCGCCTTGCGCCTGCGGCCGACCATGAAGGCGATGCTGCCTGCGATCAGGCCGGCGACGATGAGATCGAAGCCGCCGCCGATGAAGCGCTCGCAAATCGGCGCGAGCGACAGCCCCAGGACCAGCGCCGTCACGTCGCCGCGATGCCGCAAGCCGGCCGTCAACGAGACAAGGAAGAAGATCGGCGTCAGGCACAGCAACCCGGCGGCGAAAGGCACCGGCAGCGTGTCGAGCAGGTAGTAGCCCGCGAAGGTGCCGACCGAGCTCACTGCCATGCAGGTGTTGGCGAAACCCAGGAAATAGGCAACCCGCTGGTTCACCGGAATGCCCGGTAGCCGGCGCAGGCCCTCGGTCCAGGCCGTCACGGCGACGTAGTGCGCCAGCACGAGCTGCTGCCAGACGCTTTGGCCGGGCCGGCGCAGCAATGGCAGGATCGCCATCGTCATAGGCAGGAATCGCAGCGATGCGAAACCGATCGCAATCGCGATTGCGCTCCAGGCGGCGCCCGCCGCGATCGAAGCGAAGAACAGCACCTGCGAAGGCCCGGCCCAGACCAGGATCGTCGACAACACCGCGACTTCGACGGGGTAGCCGACGTCGCGCGCAAGAGACCCGATGCCGATCAAGCCGAAGCCGACGATCCAGGCCGGGAGCAGAAGCGCATCGCGCATGCCGGCCAGCGCAACGCGTTGCCAGCTCCAGTCGGCGGATACGCTCATGGGATCATCGCTACGGGCAGCCCCGGCACAGAAAAAACGGCCCATGCAGGATGCATGGACCGGTAATCCCTATGGCTTACGCCGCGAGCCCCCGCCAAGCTTGCCGAAGGAGGAACGGCCCTGCACCGCCTGCAAGGCCGCGGGCGCTCAGCCCTTGCCGCCCTTCATCGCCATCGAGAAAATCTCGTTGGCGAAGTCGATCAGCTCCTTCGGAATGCCGCCGACCGACTTGATGCCGAGATAGATCAGATAGACGAAGGTCGGCACCAGGATCCAGCCCAGCACCTCCTCGAAGATCTTGCGGCGACGCCGGCGGCGGTCCCTCTTCTCGAACCAGCCAAGCTTCTCCTTGGCTGGCCGTGCCGGAGCCGAGACCTGTGGCACACCCTCGCCGCTCTCGGCGGCGAGGGTGGCGGATTTCCGTTTGAACAACACGTCCTTACGCCTTCGTCAGCGGAACCTTCGGAACAGTACGGACCGCGCGGCCGGATGCCTTGGGCGGCGTGCCCGAGCCATCATCCGATCCGCCGCCGCCCTTGGAACCCTTGCGCGGCGCGCCCTTCGCCGTCTTGCCGTTGGCAGCAGCCTTGGCACGCGGCTTGGGCGCCCGCTTGGCCGTCGCCGCGGCGACGTCCTTCTCGGGCTTCGGCTTTGCCGGCCCGTCCGGGAACTCGAGGCCGAGCACCTTGATGCCGGTCTCGGACTGGACGACCACGACCTTGACGGCGCCGCCATTCTTGAGGCGCCCGAACAGCACCTCGTCGGCAAGCGGCGTCTTGATCGTCTGCTGGATGAGCCGCGCCATCGGGCGAGCCCCCATCGTCTCGTCATACCCGTTCTCGACGAGCCACTCCCGCGCCTCGTCCGTGAGCTCGATGGTGACGTTGCGGTCCGCGAGCTGCGCCTCGAGCTGGAGCACGAACTTGTCGACGACGCGGGCGACCACCGTCTTCGGCAGGTGGCCGAAGGAGATGACCGAGTCCAGGCGGTTGCGGAACTCCGGCGCGAACAGCTTGTTGATCGCCTCGGTGTCGTCGCCCTCGCGCTTCTGGCGTGTGAAGCCATAGGCGTTGCGGGCCATGTCGGCGGCGCCGGCATTGGTCGTCATGATCAGGATGACGTTCCGGAAATCGACCTGCTTGCCGTTGTTGTCCGTCAGCTTGCCGTGGTCCATCACCTGCAGAAGGATGTTGAACAGGTCGGGATGCGCCTTCTCGATCTCGTCGAGCAGCAGCACGCTGTGCGGATGCTGATCGATCTGGTCGGTCAGAAGACCGCCCTGGTCGAAGCCGACATAGCCCGGAGGCGCGCCGATCAGCCGCGACACGGTGTGGCGCTCCATGTACTCGGACATGTCGAAGCGGATCAGCTCGACACCGAGCGACGAGGCAAGCTGGCGCGCGACCTCGGTCTTGCCGACGCCCGTGGGGCCGGCGAAGAGGTAGCAGCCGATCGGCTTTTCTCCGTCGCGCAGGCCGGCACGGGCGAGCTTGATCGAGGAGGACAGCGCCTCGATCGCCTTTTCCTGGCCGTAGACGGTGCGCTTGAGCGTCTGCTCGAGGTTGCGCAGCACCTCGGCATCGTCCTTCGAGACGGTCTTGGCGGGGATGCGCGCCATGGTCGAGACCGCGACCTCGACCTCCTTGACCCCGATGGTCTTCTTTCGCTTGTTCTCGGGAAGCAGCATCTGCGAGGCGCCGGTCTCGTCGATGACGTCGATCGCCTTGTCCGGCAGCTTGCGGTCGTGAATGTAGCGTGCCGAAAGCTCCACCGCCGCCTTGATGGCGTCGTTGGTGTAGCGCAGCTTGTGGAACTCCTCGAAATAGGGCTTGAGGCCCTTGAGGATCTCGATCGTGTCCGGGATCGACGGCTCGTTGACGTCGATCTTCTGGAAACGGCGCACCAGCGCCCGGTCCTTCTCAAAATACTGGCGGTATTCCTTGTAGGTGGTCGAGCCGATGCAGCGCAGCGTGCCCGAGGCGAGCGCCGGCTTCAGCAGGTTCGATGCATCCATCGCGCCGCCCGAGGTCGCACCGGCGCCGATCACCGTATGGATCTCGTCGATGAACATGATCGCCTTCGGGTGCTGCTCGATCTCCTTCATCACCTGTTTGAGGCGCTCCTCGAAGTCGCCGCGATAGCGGGTTCCGGCAAGCAGCGTGCCCATGTCGAGCGAAAAGACCGTCGCGTCGCGCAGGACGTCCGGCACCTCGCCGCGGATGATCTTGAGGGCAAGGCCCTCGGCGATCGCGGTCTTGCCGACCCCGGGGTCGCCGACCAGCAGCGGGTTGTTCTTCTGGCGACGGCACAGGATCTGGATCGTCCGCTGCACCTCGGCCTCGCGGCCGATCAGCGGATCGATGCGCCCGTCCCTCGCCTTCCGATTCAGGTTGACGCAATAAGCCTCTAGGGCGCTTTCCTTTTTCTTCTTGTCCTTGTCGGTGTCGTTGCTCTGCTCGGAGCGCTGCTCGCGCTGCGGTTCGCCCTCCTCCTCGGAGCCGCGGACCGGGCGGCTCTCGCTGGCGCCGGGGCGCTTGGCGATGCCGTGGCTGATGTAATTGACCGCGTCGTAGCGCGTCATGTCCTGCTCCTGCAGGAAGTAGGCGGCGTGGCTTTCGCGCTCGGCGAACATCGCCACGAGCACATTGGCCCCCGTCACCTCCTCGCGGCCCGAGGACTGGACATGGATGACCGCGCGCTGGATCACGCGCTGGAAACCCGCGGTCGGCTTGGAATCGTCGCGACCGTCGGTGACGAGGTTCGTCAGCTCGGAATCGATGTAGTCGACGAGATTGCGCCTGAGCAGGTCGAGATCGACGCTGCAGGCGCGCATGACGGCTGCCGCGTCCTGGTCATCGACCAGCGCGAGCAGGAGGTGTTCGAGGGTGGCGTATTCGTGGCGGCGCTCATTGGCGAGAGCCAGAGCCCGGTGAAGCGCCTGTTCGAGACTGCGCGAGAAACTCGGCAAGGGGCGCGCTCCTATCTGTTTCCGGAAGGTGAGATCAGACCCAAGGCTACTTCTTCTCCATCACGCATTGCAGCGGGTGCATGTGCTTGCGAGCGAGATCCATGACGAGAGTAACCTTGGTCTCGGCGACTTCGTAGGTAAAGACGCCGCATTCGCCGACGCCGTTCTGATGCACATGCATCATGATGCGCGTGGCTTCGGCGCGGTCCTTGTTGAAGAACCGCTCCAGAACGTGAACGACGAACTCCATCGGCGTGTAGTCGTCGTTCAGCAGCAGGACGCGATAGAGGTTGGGCTTGCGCGTCCGGGTGCGGGTCAGCACCGCAGTGCCGGCCCCCTCCTTGCCGCCGTCAGCCGGTGGGCCAGCGCGTCGTGGACGGTCGGCCATAGCCAGCGGGTTTGCGCCCGTGGACAGACGCGGCGTGCGACCGCCGTACGTTGCCTTGTCCTGGCCTGCCTGCATCATTCGCGCCCTACCGTGCCTGCCGAATTCCAACCCAGATCGATCCTGCGTTCCCATCCGAGATAGTGCTTCGCCCGAGAATTTACAGGCCTCGCCGTCGCTTCGCCAGCCCCGATCCGGCACGCTGCACCAACTCTTCGCGACATGGCGGCCAACCGCCGGCGCGCTTGACCGGGGCCGCCGGAGCCGGACATAAGCCGGCGGGCTGCTGGACAAGGAAATCGTCAATGACCCCGAACGCCGTCGTCACCATCGGCGAGGATCTCGCCCGGCCAGTCCGCTTCGGCAATGCCCAGCCGCTCGCGCTGATCGCCGGCCCCTGCCAGATGGAAAGCCGCAATCACGCGCTCGAATGCGCATTGGCGCTGCAGGAGATCGCGGCTGCTCTCGATATCGGGCTCGTCTTCAAGGCCTCCTTCGACAAGGCCAACCGCACGAGCGTCAAGGGCGCCCGCGGCATCGGGATGAAGGCGGCGCTGCCCATCTACGCCGAGATCCGCGAGCGTACCGGCATGCCGGTGCTGACCGACGTGCACGAAGCCGGCCAGTGCGCGCCGGTTGCCGAGGTGGTCGACGTGCTGCAGATCCCGGCCTTCCTCTGCCGTCAGACCGACCTGCTCGTTGCAGCCGCGCAGACCGGCCGGGTGGTCAATGTCAAGAAGGGGCAGTTTCTCGCCCCCTGGGACATGGTCAACGTCGCCGCCAAGGTGACCGAAAGCGGCAATCCCAACGTGATGCTGACCGAGCGCGGCGCATCCTTCGGCTACAACACGCTCGTCTCCGACATGCGCGCCCTGCCGACCATGGCCGAGATCGGCGCGCCGGTGATCTTCGATGCCACGCACTCGGTGCAGCAGCCGGGTGGCAAGGGCGCCTCGACCGGCGGCCAGCGCGAATTCGTGCCGGTGCTGTCGCGTGCCGCCGTCGCGGTCGGCGTCGCCGGTCTCTTCATCGAGACGCATCCCGACCCCGACCGCGCGCCGTCGGACGGCCCGAACATGGTGCCGCTTGCGGAGTTCCAGAGCCTGATCGCCGAGCTGCAGGCTTTCGATCGCCTCGCGAAGAAGCGCAACGAGCCGGCAGTCGCCTATGTCTGAGCCGGCGCAGCGGCCCGGTACCGACCTCGGCCCGCTGATTCCGGTTCTCGGGCTCTGCGGCTTCGCCTCGACCTTCACCATGCGGCTGATCGACCCGCTGGTCCCGACGCTCGCGGGCGAATTCGGCCAGAGCGTCCACCAGATCGCCTTCATGGTGACGGCCTTCTCCGGATGTTACGCG
>NZ_JBIWYK010000157.1:0-6655 GCF_044752385.1 Allobosea sp. CER48
GGCCAGCGACGAGAAGACGATCAGGACAAGCGTCGAGACCGCGACGCCGCCGCGCTCCAGCGCGACGGCGAAGGCGAGCGGCGCCGCGGCCTTGATGACGAGGCCGGGGGCAGAGAGCTTGCCCATCGTCGCACCGAAGCCCAGCGGCCCGAAGAGCTGCAACGGCACGGTGCCGCGCACGATCGAGCTCAGCCCCATGCTGATGCCGAAGGCAATGGCGAAGAGCCCCGCGACCACCGCCAGCGAGCCGCCGAGCAGCAGCAGGAGCAGGCCGAGCGGCATCAGCCAGGCGGAGACCCAGGCGGTGGTGATCGGCGAGACGGAACGTCCGAACAGCATCTCCGCCAGGCGCCCCGCCACCTGCGACGGCCCGAGCATCGCGCCGATACCGACCGCGACGGCGGCACTGAGGCCGAAGCCCTGCAGCAGCGCCAGCATGTGGACGGCCATGGCCGAGACGACGAAGCCCTGCAGCGAAAAGGCCAGTGCCAGCAGCAGGAAGGCGCGCCGCCGGGCATCGCCCGTGAGATAGACCATCTCCGGTTCCGGCGTAGCCGGCGACGCGGCGGGGACCGCCGCAGCGACCACCGGGCGCTTCACGCGCCCCGGCAGGAAGGCGAGATGCAGGGGCATGCAGACCAGGATTTGCGCAACGCCGTAGAGCCGGTAGACGCCGCGCCAGTCGAGAATGGCAAGCAGGCTCGAGGTCAGCGGCCAGAACAGGGTCGAGGCGAAGCCGCCGATCAGGGTGAGCTGGCTGATGGCGCGGCGCGCCTGGCTGCCGCGCGCCTGGGTCAGCGCCGCGAAGGCTGCGTCGTAGAAGACAGCCGTGGTGACGGCCTGCAGCGCGACCATCGCCAGGACGTAGCTGACGAGCCCTCGCGCCTCGGCGAGCGCCAGCAAAGCGAGGCCCGCGAGCGCGGAGCCGGTCGTCATCACCAGCCGCGTGCCGTAGCGGTCGATCAGACTGCCGGTGATCGGCGCAACGGCGCCGCCGAGGAACAGGCCGATGGCGAAGCCGCCATAGGTCCATTCCGGGGTCCAGCCGAAGCTCGCGGTCATCCGCGGCGCCAGCACCGTGAAGGCATAGTAGAGCGCGCCGTAGCCGAAGACCTGCGTCACGCCCAAAGCGAGGATGAGGGACGACCCGCCGGGCCGCCCGAGCCTGGGCCATGACATCGCCACCACCTGTTCCCGGATCAGACGATCTGGTTGCGCAGGGCTGCCTCGCCCCGGCCGATGCGATCGAGATTGTCGATGAGGATGTCGACCACATTGCCTTCATAGGCACGGGTCTCGCCGGCGCTGTGCGGGGTGACGATGACCTGCGGCATCCGCCAGAGCGGCGAGGAGGCCGGCAGCGGCTCCTCATGCACGCAATCGAGTCCGGCGCCGGCGATGCGGCCGGCTTCGAGGGCGGCGATCAGCGCGGCCTCATCGACGACGCGGCCGCGCGCGACGTTGATCAGGTAGGCGGAGGGTTTCATCGCCGCGAGGATGCGGGTGTCGATCAGCCCTTCGGTCGCGGGCGTCAGCGGACACGTCAGCGCGACGAAATCGGCATCCGCCACCGCCTCGGCGAGACGGTCCGGCCCGACGATCGCATCGACATGCGGATGCGCCTCCGGATTGCGACGCACGCCGACGACGCGCATGTCGAAGGCGCCCGCGAGCTTCGCCAGCCGCTGGCCGATGCGGCCGAGCCCGACCACGACCAGCGTCTTGCCGCCGAGCTCGTCCTCGCGGCGGGCCCGGTCGCCGATCATCGGGCGCCAGTACGGCTTCGCCTGGTTGTCGCGGGCGAAATGGATCTGGCGGGTGAGCCCGAGGATCAGCGACATCGCATGCTCGGCCACCGCCCGCTCGTTGCCGCCCTGGGCGCTGGCGAGGCGTATGCCGGCCGCGGCGATCGCCGCCTTGTCGAACTGGTCGGTGCCGGCGCTGATCGACTGGATGAAGCGCAGCTTCGGCAGGGCCGGCAGCAGCTCGTTGCGCCACAGTCCGGAGACGACGAGCACGTCCGCCTCGGGTGCCCGCTCGCGCAATTCGTCGAGGCTGCGGACCTCGAAACTCCGGGCTTTCCGGCCGCGTGTCGCGAACTCGTCGCCCAGCTGATAGGCAGCGTGGGCGAAGCCGATCGTCAGTTCGCCTTCCGGCGGCAGGAATGCCATGCGTGTTTTCTCCCCGAATCCTTTTCGGTGGACGTTAACCGGCCCGCCGGCGCCTGTCCCCGCAGCCACCGCATGCGAGCTTCACGCTGGCAGCGATGCCTCCGGCGCATCCGCGGCCAGCGCCGCCCGCAGGCGCGCCCAGGCGGCCTCGTCGCCCGGCAGGCCAAAGCGCAGCCGGGCCGGCGCGTTCTGGAAGCGACGCACATAGATTCCGTGGCGCCCAAGGCGGGCGAAGAGCGCCGGCGCCGACGGCGTCTCGAGCAGGCGGAACAGGCTAGTGCCGCCGACGACGCGGCCATGCGGCGCAAGCAGCGCATCGAGGCGGGCGGCATCGCGTGCCCGCTCCTCGCCGGCCCGTGCCAACCAGGCGGCGTCCGTGAGGGCTTGCGCGCCGACATGCAGAGCGGGGCCGGCGACAGACCAGGGGCCGAGCGCCGCCCTCAGCCGGTCCATCTGCCCGGCGGCTCCGATCGCGAAGCCAAGCCGCAGGCCCGCCAGCCCGTAGGTTTTGCCGAAGGAGCGCAGCACGACGGCCCCGGGCTGCAGATCAGGCACGATGCTCTCCGCCGGGGCGAAGTCGATGAAGGCCTCGTCGACAACGAGGAGCCCGCCGCGCGCCGCGCAACGCTGCGCCAGTTCCGCGAGCTCGGACCGCGAGAACAGCCGCCCGTCCGGGTTGTTGGGATTGACCACGACGATGGTCGCCGCCTCCGCGTCAGGCACGGCGGCCTCCGTCACGGCAAGACCGGCCTTGCGCCAGGCATGGCCGTGCTCGGCATAGGTGGGGCCGAGAATCGCGACGGGCCCTGCCGGCGCAAGGCGCGGCAGCAACTCGATGAGGATCTGGGTTCCCGGCGCCGCGACGATGCGGGCGTGATCGGGCACGCGATAGGCGGCCCGTGCCGCCGCGACCAGGGCCGCCTCGTCATCGGCGCCGGGCAGGCGCGTCCAAAGGCTTAACGGCAGCTGCGGAAGCGGATAGGGGATCGGATTGATCCCGGTGGAGAGATCGACCCAGGGCTGCGGCGCCTCCGGAAAGAGCGCGCGGGCCGTGGCGAGATCGCCGCCATGCCAGATGCCGTCCTCAGCCACGTCTCCAGCTCCCAACCGCACGCCCGCCTCGCATGAACCTCTCCGCCAGCCTGCCGCTGCTCGTCCTCGCGCTCGCGATCGAGGCAGCCATCGGCTATCCGCAGCGCTTCTATGCCGCAATCGGCCATCCCGTCACCTGGATCGGGCGCCTGATCGGCATGCTCGATCGCGCGCTGAACCGCGAGGCCTCCTCGTTCGTCACGCGCAAGGCGATGGGCGTCCTGGCGCTGGCCGTCCTGCTCGTCGTGACGATCTCACTGTCCGCCCTGATTCAGCGACTGTGCCTGCATTTCGGGCCGCTCGGCCTTGTTCCCCTCGCGCTGGTCGCGTCGACGCTGATCGCGCAGCGCAGCCTGTACGAGCACGTCGCCCGCGTCGCCGAGGGGCTGGAGCGGGACGGGCTCGACGGCGGGCGGAAGGCCGTCTCGATGATCGTCGGCCGCAACCCTCAGACGCTGGACGAGGGAGGTGTGGCGCGCGCCGCCATCGAGAGCCTCGCCGAGAACTTCTCGGACGGGATCGTGGCGCCCGCCTTCTGGCTCGGCTGCGGCGGGCTGCCGGGCATCGCCGCCTACAAGGCGATCAATACGGCGGATTCGATGATCGGGCATCGCACGCCGCGCCATCTCGCCTTCGGCTGGGCCTCGGCCCGGCTCGACGACCTCGTCAACCTGCCGGCCTCGCGCCTGACCGCACTGCTCCTGGTCGCCTCCGCGGCGTTCGACCGGTCCGCGGATGCAGGCTGTGCCTGGCGCGCCCTGCGGCGCGATGCGGGCAAGCACCGTTCGCCCAATGCCGGCTGGCCGGAGTCGGCGATGGCCGGGGCGCTGGGGCTGCGCCTCGCCGGCCCGCGCGTCTACGGCGAGACCCGCGTCGAGGACCACTGGATGGGCGACGGCCGGGCGGAAGCCAATGCCGCCGACATCCGCCGCGCGCTCGCGCTCTACAAGCGCTCCTGCGGCCTGCTCTGGGCGCTGGCTGCGGTGCTGGCGGCCGCCGCGCTGCCCTGAGCCTCAGTTCGGAACCGGCACGGCGCGCCGCGCGATCGCCTGCAGATCCGCCCCCTGCGGCAGCGAGCCGAAATGGCCCGACCAGCCGCCCGCCAGGCGCGAGGCGACATAGGCATCGGCGACCGCATGCGGCGCGTGGCGGATCAGCAGCGAAGCCGAGAGCGCCAGCGCCATGCGCTCGACGAAGCGGCGCGCCAGATGCTCGTGCCTCAGTACATCGACGAGATCCGCCTCGAGCTCGACGAGAAAGGCATCGTAGCGCGGGTCGTTGCCGCGCGCCGCACGCAGTTCGTCGAGCAGGGCCGGCACGCAGTCCGGATAGCGGCGGATCGAGCGGAGGACGTCGAGGCAGACGACGTTGCCCGTACCCTCCCAGATGCCGTTGAGCGGCGCCTCCCGATAGAGCCGCGCCATGAGGTGATCCTCGATGAAGCCGTTGCCGCCATGGCATTCCAGGGCCTCGACCACGACCGGCGTGGCGCGCTTGCAGTTCCAGTACTTGGCGATCGGCGCTCCGATGCGGCCGATCAGCTTCTCCGCCTCGCTCTGCCCTTCCCGGTCGAGCGCCTGGACGAAGCGGAAGGCGAGCCAAGCGGACGCTTCGGCTTCCAGCGCCAGGTCGGCGATGACATTCGCCATGATCGGCTGGTCGATCAGCGCCTTCTGGAAGGCACGGCGATGTGCGGTGTGATGCGCCGCCTGCGCCACGGCATGGCGCATCAACCCGGCCGAGCCGACCGCGAAATCGAGCCGCGTATAGTGGTTCATCTCGAGCCCGGCGCGAATGCCATGGCCGGGCTCGCCGATGAGGTGGGCGACGACGCCGCGGAATTCGACCTCCGAGGAGGCGTTCGACTTGTTGCCGCACTTGTCCTTGAGCCGCTGGATCTGCAGCCGGTTGCGCGAGCCATCCGCCAGCCAGCCCGGCACGACGAAGCAGGAGACGCCCTCCTCCGTCCGCGCCAGCGTCAGGAACACGTCGGAATGCGGGACGGAGAAGAACCATTTATGGCCGGTGAGTGTATAGGTGCCGTCGCCATTGCGAACCGCCAGCGTCTGGGTCTGGCGCAGGTCGGAGCCGCCCTGCTTCTCGGTCATCGCCATACCGACCGTGCCACCGCGCTTCTGTGCCGCCGGCAGCGGGCGCCCATCATAGTCGGTGGAGGTGATCAGCCGGCCGTACTCTGCCCAGCGCGCCGGATCGCGCTGCAGCACGGGGATCGCCGAATAGGTCATGCCGAGCGGGCAGCAGATGCCGTTCTCGCCCTGGTTCCAGAGATAGGAGACCGCCGCACGCGCCACCTGCGCGCCTGGCCGCGGCCCGGTCCAGCACAGCGAGTGGAACTCGTCGCGCATCGCGAGCCCCATCAGTTCGTGCCAGGCCGGGTGGAACTCGATCTGGTCGACGCGACGGCCCCAGCGATCATGGGTGCGCAGCTCCGGCAGGCTGCGGTTGGCCTGCCGCGCCAGATCCTGCACGCGTTGCGAGCCGACATGGCCCCCGACCACGCTCGCCTGCTCCCGGAACCAGCCGGCACCGAACGCATCGAGGATGCGACCGAGCGTGGGGTCCGCGGCAAAGGCGTCGTAATCGGCAAGCGCCGGGGCCTGGTTCAGCACCTCGTGCGTATCGTAGCCATAGGCATCGAGCGTGGTCATGCAGCCTGTCCTTCGCGGGCGATCAGTGCGGCGAGAGCGAGATCGGCAAGTGCGGCGGCGATCTGCCGCCCGCGCTCGGCCGTGATCGGGCGATCCGGCGAGAGCGGGCCGATCAGAGCCTCCATGAAGCCGCCGACGATCATCGCGGCGGCTGCATCGGGATCGACCGGGCGGAAGCCGCCCTGCGCTTCGCCTTCGACGACGAGCGCGCGGAAAATGCCGGCGATCTCGCGGCGATAATCCAGTCGCGTCGCATCGACGGCCGGGTCGGCGGGCTCGGCGATCATCGACCACGCCAGGCGGCGGCTGGCGAAGGCGCGGCGCGCGAAAGCTTCGACGGCCGCGACGAGGCGCTCCTCAACGGGCGCATCGCTTGCCGCGATCTCGCGCAACACGGCAAGTTCGCGCGACGACACAGCCGCGACGATCTCGGCCATCAGTTCGGCCTTCGAGGCGTAATAGGAATAGACGCTGCCTGTCGAGACGCCGGCGGCAGAGGCCACGGCCGCGATCGAGGTCTCATGGAAGCCGACTTCCGAGACGATCTGACGGGCGGCCGCGAGGATCGCTTCGCGCTTGCCGGATTTGCGTGGCTGCCGCGACTGCATGCCTGCCATGAGCATTGCCCGAATTGAATTTGAATTCAGATTCAATTTGAAGCGGCAACCTGCCGCCGTCAAGGGGCTGTTGCAGAGGTGCAGCTCCCGACTCTCATCCGGTTTG
>NZ_JBIWYK010000158.1:0-6637 GCF_044752385.1 Allobosea sp. CER48
AGGCGAATCGCCTCGCCGAGCGCAAGCGGCGGCGAGGAAATCGAAAGGAAGGACCATGTTGCGTCGTCAGCTCACGGTTTCGGCTCTCGCCTGCGCCGTCCTGCTCAGCGCCATCCCGGCCAAGGCCCAGTATTATGGCGGGCCTTACCGCGCTCCGCCGGCCTATGACGATGACGACGAGGACGATCGCCCGCCCCCGCCGCGCTACGATCGTCGCGGCTATGGCTACGAGCGCCCCTATTATCGCCCGCGCTACAACAATATCTGCGTGACCAGCCGCGGCGAATGCCCGACGCCGCCGCTACCGCGCGGCGCGCCCTGCAGCTGCTACATTCCCGGCTTCGGCAACAAGCGCGGCGCCGTGCCGTGAGGCATGCCGGCGCCGGTCATGGCCGGCGCTGGCTCTCCACCCCGAGATAGCAGATGCCCTCACCGGGCTTCGCCTTGGGATTGGGAAAGATGATGAAGCCGTCGCGCGGCATCGTCACGATGGTGCCATCGGCACGGCGCGCGATCGGCGTTCCCTTGGCGACGCGATCGCCGGTCTTCCAGCTGCCTTCGACGCGGTCGCCTTCGGCCTCGCAGATGACGAGGTCGTCCATGTGGACGACGGTGCGCTCGGCCGGGGCCAGCGGCGCCTCCTCGGTGAGACCGACATGGACGAGCACGTTGCGTATCGCCCTGTAGCCGACATCGACGGAGGCCGGATCCTCATGGCGGCCGCATTCGAGCGTCACGCCGTAGCCGCCGGCGAAGCGCATGAACTCGGTGGTGCCGAAACCTTCGGTCACGGCCAGCCGCGGCAGGTTCAGCCGCTCGCGCGCGGCGATCAGCCGGACATAAATGTCGAGCCAGCCATGGATCATCAGGTCGACGCCGAGGCAGGCGGCGAAGGCGGCCTCGGCCGCGCCATGGCGGAAGGGCTCGAGCTCGCCGCGATTGTCGTCCGGGCCGAAGAAGACGAAGGGCACGCCCTCCCCGGTGAAGGAATGAACGTCGAGCAGCATGTCGTGCTGGCGCAGGACGGCGGAGAGGCGGTTACCGATCCGATCCTCGTTGTCACCGGGTTGCGGCCGCTCCCGCAGGTCGCGGTTGAGGTTGCGGTCGCCCTCCCGGGTGTTCTGCCGGTAGGCCTTGGGATTGGCGACCGGCAGGAAGGTGACCTCGCCGCGCTGGATGACGACGCGCCCCGCGCGGCAATCCTCGATCACGCGGGCGATGGCGTTCGGCCCGCAGGTTTCGTTGCCATGCACGGCACCGAGCACGAGGAGCTTCGGCCCCGCCTTCAGCCCATGGAAGCGGATGGTTTCGAGCGGCGGATCGATCAGGTTTTCAGGCGTTTCTTGGGTCGTCATCGGTTCTGCTGTCAGGCCTTGCGGAGCTGCGAATGCGGATCGAGGATATCGCGCAGGCCGTCCCCTAGCAGGTTGAGGCCGAGCACGGTCAGGAAAATCGCCAACCCCGGGAAGATCGAGATCCACGGTGCGGTCGAGATCTGGTCGCGCGCATCGGACAGCATCGAACCCCAGCTCGGGAAAGGCGGCCGTATGCCGAGGCCGAGGAAGGAGAGCGAAGCTTCCGCCAGCACGGCGCCGCCCATGCCCAACGTGCCGATGACGATGATCGGGCCGGCGATGTTGGGCAGGATCTGCGTCAGCATGATCCGGAAGGTGCCGTAGCCGAGCGAGCGGGCGGCCTCGACATAGCCGAGCTGCTTGACCGAGAGGGTCGCGGCGCGGGTCAGCCGACAGGTGAAGGACCAGTTGGTCAGGCCGAGCGCGATCAGCAGGCTGGTGAGGCCAGGGTTCAGGATCGCCATGATGGCCAGCGCGAAGATCAGCGAGGGAATCGCGAGCATCATGTTGGTCAGGCCGTTGACGAAATCGTCCCACCAGCCGCCCCAATATGCGGCGGAGAGGCCGAGCGCGACGCCGATGAACGTATTGATCAGCTGCGAGACGATGCCGACCGTCAGCGAGATGCGCGCGCCGTAGAGCACGCGGCTGTAGATGTCGCGGCCCTGCGCATCGGTGCCGAACCAGAACTCCGATCCCGGCGGGATCTCGGCATTCATCAGGTTGGCGTCCATGACGGGGTCGGTATGGGCAAGCCAGGGGGCGAAGACGCCGCCGGCCACGACGAGCGCGAAGCAGGCGCCGCCGATCCAGAGATTGGCACGGAACTTCATGGGCGAAGGCCTAGCTGTATTTGATACGCGGATCGACGACGGCGCAGAGCACGTCGACGGCGATGTTCACGACGAGGAAGAAGAGCACGATCGTCAGGATGCAGCCCTGCACGACCGGGATGTCGCGCCAGGTGACGCTGTCGACAAGCAGGGAGCCGAGGCCCGGCCAGGCGAAGAGCTTCTCGACCACGACCGCCTGGCCCAGCACCGAGCCGAACTGCAGGCCCAGCGTGGTGAGCACGATGACGAGCGCATTGCGCGCGACATGCCAGCGCATGACGCGATAGGCGCTCGCCCCCTTGGCGCGGGCAGTGCGGACGAAATCGGCGTGCATGATCTCGAGCACGGCAGCGCGCGACGTCCGCGCCAGCAGCGCCAGCGGCGAGACGCCGAGCGCGATCGCCGGCAATACGATGTAGCGCGGATCGCCATCGCCATAGCCGAAGCTCGGGAACCAGCCGAGCGTCAGCGCGAAGCCGTACATCAGCAGGAGGCCGAGCCAGAACATCGGCAGCGACAGGCCGGACACGGCGAAGACCATGGAGAGCATGTCGACCCAGCTGCCGGGCTTCAGCGCCGCGAAGAAGCCGAGGGGTACGCCGATGACGATGGCGAAGAGCATCGCTCCCAGCGCAAGCTGGAGGCTCGGCCAGAGCCGTTCGCCGATCAGGTTGATGACGGGCTGGCGGGTGCGGAAGGAATCGCCGAGGTCGAAGGTCGCGAGGCCACCGACATATTTAGCGAAGCGCAGCGGCAGCGGGTCGTTGAGCCCGAACTGCTGGTTCATGCGCGCGATCGTTTCGGCGTCGATATTGCTGCGTCCGTCAGCCATCTGGCTGGTGGCGAAATTGCCGGGGATGACGCTGAACAGCACGAAGATCAGCGCCGCGACGGCAAGCAGGATCGGGATCGCCTGCAGCAGGCGGCGAGAGACGTAGGGCAACATGGCAAGGGCTCCTGACCGCCGCTGTGCGGGGCGTCGTCACGGACGCTCGGACACGGACAAGCTCACGCCGCCGCGCATGCGCGACGGCGTGAGCTCAGCACAGCTTACTTGGCGGCCGGCGACGAGGCGTCGACCCAGAGATCCTCGTAGCGCTGCAGCGCGAGCTCGGTCGCGTTCGCCTGGAGGCCATGGAGCCAGGGCTGATAGGCCATGACCGCCTTGTTGTAGTTGAAGAACCAGACCGGCGCCTCTTCCTGCAGCATGGCATTGGCCTTCTTCAGCAGCTCGAGCTGCTTGGCCGCGTCGGTCTCGTTCGAGGCGTCGTCGATCAGCTTGTCGTAGGCCGCGTTCTTGAACGTGGTGTAGTTGCAGGAGGAGCGCGGCGTCGACGAGTGGAAGCACTTCAGCGCGGTCAGGGTGTCCGGCCCGGAGGTGTTCGACCAGATATAGGCCTGGAAGTCGCCACCCACGACGACACCGCCGAGCGCGGAGGTCTCGACCGGCTTGACCTTCACCTTGATGCCGACCTTGGCGAGCATCGGGATGGTGGCCTCGACGATCGGGATGCCCCAGCTCTCGTTGGGCGTAGCGGTCCATTCGAACTCGAAGCCGTCGGGATAGCCGGCCTCGGCCAAGAGCTTCTTGGCCTTCTCCGGATCATATGCGTAGGGCTTGGCATCCTTGTCGAAGGCCGGCGAGGAGAGCGGCAGCCAGCTCGCGGCGCGATAGGCCTTGTCACGAACCAGACGCTTGATGATCAGGTCGCTGTCGATGGCGTGGTTGATCGCCTGGCGCACCCGCTTGTCGGAGAAGGGCTTGAAGCTCGGGTTCATGCCCATGTTGCGGGTGAAGACCTCGGCGACTTCGAGGATGCCCTTCGACAGGTTGGCATCGGCCTTGTAGGCGACGTACTGGGTCGAGCCGAGGATCGAGACGTCGATCTCCTTGTTGCGGAAGGCTACGTCGCGCGCGGCGGCCTCGCCCATCGGCGAGATCACGAGCTTGTCGGCATAGGGCTTGCCGGCCTGGTAGTACTTGTCCCAGCGCTCGAAGGACATGCGCGATCCGGGAACGTGCTCGACGAACTTGAAGGGCCCGAGCCCGATCGGCTTGTTGAAGAAGTCCGGAGCCTGCGCCTCCTTGGCCGGCAGGATCGCGGTGGTCGCACTGAACAGGAAGTAGCCGGGATCGGCCTTGTCCGTCAGCGTCATTTCCAGCGTGTGGTCGTCGATCTTCTTCAGGCCGGAGATCTCCTTGGCCTGGCCCTTCTGGACATCGGTCGCGCCGACGACGCGGGCGATGTATCGGGCGCCCGGATAGTTCTTCGCGCCGTCCATCAGGCGGGTATACGACCAAATGATGTCGTCGGCCGTCATCTTGCGGCCGTTATGGAAGAGTGCGTCGTCGCGCAGCTTGTAGGTATAGGTCTTGCCGTCCGGCGAGACCGTCACGCTCTTGGCGAGATCAAGCGCCGGCTTGCCGGCCTTCGCATCCCATTTGTAGAGCATGCTGTGCAGAGCATAGCCGTAGATCTCGTCCTGGATCTGGTTCGAGACGTGGCTGTCATTGCTGACGAAGGACGCGCCATAGGGGGCCGTGAAGCGGATCGTTCCGCCGCGGCGCGGCTCCTGAGCCTGCGCCTGGACCGTGAAGGCCGCCAGCGTCAGCGCCGTAGCAAAGGCAAATTTCTTCAACAACACGATTACTCCTCCCGTTCTTCCCATCGGCTCCGGCTGATCCGGAGTTGTTTGCTTCCAAGCGGAACCATAACGGCTTTGCCGTAGCTGTCTTCCCCTCATGCTCAATATTCTGGCAGGCCGCCGGTAGCAGGCGGCCTGCCTTCGGCGGAATTAGTTCACAGACCGCTCGTAGACGACCTCGCCGCCGAGGATCGTGAGATCGCAGCGGGTATCCTTGAGGATATCGGCCGGAGCGGCCGTCAGCAGATCGCGAGAGAACACCGCGACGTCGGCCAGGAGCCCGGGCACGAGCCGGCCCTTCACCTTCTCCTGCTTCTGCGAGAAGGCGCCGAACTCGGTATAGGCCTGCAGCGCCTCCTCGATCGAAACGCGCTGGGCTTCGTCCATCACCGTGCCCTTCCAGGTCTGGCGGGTCAGCATGGTGTGGAAGTTCGGGAACGGGTTGGGGTCGCAGACCGGTGCGTCGCTGCCCGTCGCCGGCTTCAGGCCGAGATCGAACCAGGTGCGGAGCGGATAGCTCGACAGCGCCCGCTCCGGGCCGAGAACCTTCACATAGGCATCGCCGAAGTCATGGATGAAGACCTGCTGCGGGCAGGGATAGATCCCGGCCTTGACCATGCGCTCGTGCTGGGCCGGGGTCGAGAAGCCGCAATGCTCGATGCGATGGCGGCGATCCGGATCGGGATAGGCTGCGAGCGCCTTCTCGTAGGCGGTGATGAGCTGTTCGATCGCCGCATCGCCGATGGCGTGGCAGACGAGCTGATAGCCCTTCCTGTGGGCGTCGAGCACCATGCGCTCGAGCTCGGCATCCTCCCACATCCAAACGCCGGTCGTCTTGTCCTCGCCGAGATAGGGCTCGGTCATCCAGGCGGTGCGGCCGCCCGCCGAGCCGTCCAGGAAGAGCTTGACGCCGCCGATCATCAGCATGTCGTCGCCGGTGCCGGAGATCAGGCCGGCATCGTAGCAATCCGGCACGATCGAACGGCCATCGTCGCCGAGCAGGGTGAGCCAGGTGCGGACCGGCAGGCGGCCGTCACGCTTGGCGCGGTGATAGGCCGCGATCTCGCCGAAGCCGCCCTTCTGCCCAACGGCAGCGTCCATGCAGCTGGTGATTCCGAGCGAGAGCAGATAACGGCCGCCGCGCTCGATGCCGGAGATGAGATCCTCCTCGGTCGCGGCGGGGATCGCGGCCTGCACCGGAGCACGCGCGTTCTCGGCCAGCAGGCCGGTCAGGCGGCCGTTCTGCTGCTCGATCAGGCCGCCCTGCGGCGTCGGCGACGCCTCGTCGATGCCACCGAGCCGAAGCGCCTCGGAGTTGCAGATCGCGATATGGCCGCAGGTGCGGACCAGCATCACCGGGTTGTTCGGCGCCGCGCGGTCGAGCTCCTCGCGATAGGGGTGACGGCCGGTATCGAGCTTGGTCTGGTCGTAGCCGCGCGAAAGAATCCACTCGCCGGGCTTCAGCGTCGCGGCGCGGGCCGAGATCGCGCCGAGCAGCGCCTCCAGGGTCGGCGCCGCCTCCGGCTTCGAATCGACCCAGCCCATGGTCATGCCGAGCGAGACGAGATGCAGGTGGGAATCGTTGAGCCCCGGCGTCGCGAGCCGGCCCTTGAGGTCTATGACGCGCGTCTTCGGCCCGACGAGCGGAGCGATCTCGGCATCGCTTCCGGTCGCAAGAACCTTGTCCCGAAAGATCGCGAGGGCCTCGACGACGCCCTCTTCGCGCCCGCACCAGATCGGCCCGTTGCGCAGCACGATGTCGGCCTGAACCACCATGGTCTTCTCCTGCCTATACTGTCTTCG
>NZ_JBIWYK010000159.1:0-6631 GCF_044752385.1 Allobosea sp. CER48
TGCCGCTCGAAGGCAGCTGATCGGCCTTCGGCGAGGTTGGCGCAGGCATCGCCGGCAAAATCCCGGGCAGGCAGCCGGGCGGGAAGCCGGCGCCGCGCGTCAGGACGAACTCTTCGCGCGCGAACAGCTCCGCCAGCCAATCGACGAAGACGCGCACCTTGTTGCTGAGATGACGGTTCGGCGGATAGACGATGTGCAGCGGCTTCGGCGCCGTGCACCAGTCCAGCAGCAGCGGCACCAGTCGTCCGTCCGCGACAGGGACGCGCGCCATGAAGGTCGGCAACTGCATGATGCCGTGGCTGGCAAGCCCGGCGGCGAGATAGCCCATGCCGTCATTGAGCGCGACGGCGTAGCGCGCGGTGACCTCGATCGTCTCGCTGCGGTTCTGGTAGATCATCGGTAGCACCCGCCCGCCAAGGGCCGGCCGATAGGCGACGATCTGGTGCCCGTTTTCGATGTCGCGCGGATGCAACGGCGTGCCGAAGCGAGCGAGATAGTCGGGCGTCGCGCAGGTGATGAGCTGCATCTCGCCAATGCGCCGTGCGATCAGGCTCTGGTCGACGATCTCGCCGGCCCGCACCGCACAATCGAGGTTCTCGCCGATCAGATCGGCCGGCCGGTCGCTCAGGCCGAGATCGAGCTGGATATCGGGATAGCGCGCATGGAACTCGTGCAGCGCCGGGATGATCACGGAGACCGCCAGCGACGAGCTGCAGTCGACCCTCAGACGCCCGCTCGGCCGCGCCTGCGCCAGCGTGAGGCTGGCATCGAGCTCGGAAAGTTCGTCGAGCAGGCGCAGCGCACGCTCGTAATAGGCTGCGCCGTCCATGGTCACCGTCACGCGCCGCGTCGTCCGGTTCAGGAGCTTGGCGCGCAGATGCGCCTCGAGCTGCTGGATCAACTTGGTGACGGTCGGCTTCGGCATGTCCAGGAGATCGGCGGCGCGCGTGAAGGTCCCGGTCTCGACGACCCGCACGAAGGCCCGCATCGCGGCAAGCTGGTCCATAAGCCCTCTGATTGTTTCCCTACGTGAACAATGAATGAGCGAATAGCGTATTTATTCCGGAATGCCGATTCACTATCTCGTGCTGCAACGCAACAGCGAGGGTGAGCCATGCCCGCGATCGCCGCGCAGAAACTGCAACCGATCCTCTCCGTCTTCTGGCGGGAGGAAACCCTGAGCGCCCGTGGAGAGAGCTTCACCGGCCGCCTGTACGTTCCCGCCGAAGTTCCGGACAATGCCGGCCTCGTGTTGCACCTGCATGGTGGCCACTTCAACAGCGGCTCGCCGGCACAGGGGCAGGCCGTCGCCACCGCGCTGACGGAAGCCGGCGCGGTCGTCTTCTCGCTCTCCTATCCGCTCGCGCCGGTGCAGCGCTTCCCCGAGACGCTGGAGCGCATCTATGCAGCGCTCGAGGCGCTTGCCAGGGGGCGCAATCGCTGGGCGACGCGCGGTGCGCCGCTCTACATCGCCGGCGAGGAAGCCGGCGGTAATCTCGCCGCGGCGCTGGCCATGATGGCGCGCGATCGCGGCGGCCCGGCGCTGGCCGGCCAGATCCTGTTCTCGCCGATGCTCGACGCCTGCCTCGGCACCGCTTCGCTGCGCGGCGCGCAGGCCGGCCCGGTCGGCTGCCGCTGGGCCGATGGCTGGGCCGACTATCTCGGCACGCCCGAGCGCGCCGCTCATCCCTATGCGGCACCACTCCAGGCAACGCGCCTCGCCGGCCTGCCCCCGGCCCTGCTGATCAGCGGGCAGGACGACCCGATGCGTGATGAAGCCGCGCAGTACGCCTCCCGCCTCGGCCAGGCCGGCATCGCCGTCCGCCATGTCGAGTTCACCGCGCCGACGCGCTGGCCGCAGGCCTATGCGGATGCGGCCGAGGAAGGCTCCTGTCTCTGCAAGAGCTGCGGCGAAATCGCCGCCTTCTATGAACGGACCGCGCCCTCCTAGCGGCCCGCCCCTCCCGAACACCCCCAGCATCTCCAAGGAAGGACCGACCCCATGATTCCGGGAACGAACCGTCGCGGCCTTTTAGCCGGCCTCACCGCCTCCGTCGCACTGAGCGCCGTCGCGGTCTTCACCCTCTCCGGCACCCGCGCTCAGGGCGACACCGCTCCTGCCGCTCCGCCTGCCGTCCCCGTCTCGGTCGCGACGGTCGAGGCGCGCGAGGTCGTGCCCTGGGCCGAATTCTCCGGTCGGCTGGAGGCGATCGAGCGCGTCGAGCTGCGGTCGCGCGTCGCTGGTGTCGTCGAGGCCGTGCATTTCCGCGAGGGCAATCTCGTGAAGCGGGGCGACCTGCTCGTCAGCATCGACCAGGCGCCGTATCTCGCCGACCTCCAGCGCGCCGAAGCGCAGGTGCAGGGCGCGAAGGCGCGGGTCGCGCTGGCCGAGAGCGAGAACGAGCGCGGCCAGCAGTTGCTGGCGACCCGCAACCTCTCCCAGCGCGATGTCGACACGCGCGTGAACAATCTGCGGGAGGCGCAGGCCAATCTTCAGGCCGCCGAAGCCGCCCGCCGCACCGCACAGCTCAATCTCGACTACACCCAGATCCGCGCCCCGATCAGCGGCCGCATCGGCCGGCTCGACGTCACCGTCGGCAACCTGATCGCGGCCGGCGGGCAGGTCCTGACCTCGCTGCTCTCGGTCGATCCGATCTATGCCGCATTCAATGCCGACGAACGCAGCGTGCTCGACGCCCTCGCCTCGCTGCCGGACGGTTCGCGGGCGCTGGAACAGATTCCGGTCCGGCTCACCACAGCGACGGCGCAAGTAGCGCAGTTCACCGGCAAGCTGCATTTCGTCGATAACGGCATCGACGGCGCCAGCGGCACGGTCCGCGTTCGCGCCCGGCTCGACAATCCCGACGGCAGGCTGATGCCCGGCCAGTTCGTCCGGGTCCAGCTCGGTCAGGCCAAGGCCGAGCAGCAACTCGTCATCAACGAGCGCGCCGTCGGCACCGACCAGAACAAGAAGTTCGTCTTCGTGGTCGGCGACGATGCCAAGGCGGCCTGGCGCGAGGTCTCGCTCGGCGCCGCCCATGACGGGCTGCGCGTCGTGAATGCCGGCCTGAAGCCCGGCGAGCGCATCATCGTCAACGGCCTGCAGCGCGTGCGCCCCGGCGCGACGGTCGCGCCCGAGCCGGTGCCGATGGCCGAAAAGAGCGAACTCAAGAAGACGGCGACCGAACTCGCGCAACGCTGACCAGCACGACCAGCCACGGATGCCGCAAGAGCGGGTCCGTGGCCACAGGTCCAATAAGCCGCTCGAAAGGGGGCGCACAATGAACCTCTCGAAATTCTTCATCGACCGGCCGATCTTCGCGGCGGTCCTCTCTGTCCTCATTTTCCTGGCAGGGCTGCTCTCGATCAGGGCCCTGCCGATCTCGGAATATCCCGAAGTCGTCCCGCCGACGGTCGTCGTGCGGGCGCAGTATCCCGGCGCCAGCCCGCGCGTGATCGCCGAGACGGTGGCGACGCCGATTGAAGAGCAGATCAACGGCGTCGAGGGCATGCTCTACATGTCGAGCCAGGCGACGACCGACGGCGTCATGACGCTGAACGTCACCTTCCGGCTCGGCACCGACCCGGACAAGGCCCAGCAGCTGGTGCAGAACCGCGTCAGCCAGGCCGAGCCGCGCCTGCCCGAGGAGGTGCGCCGGCTCGGCGTCACCACGGTCAAGAGCTCGCCGGACCTGACGATGGTGGTGCATATCACCTCGCCGAACGGTCGCTACGACATGACCTATCTGCGCAACTACGCGGTGCTGAACGTCAAGGACCGGCTCGCCCGCATCGACGGCGTCGGGCAGGTCCAGCTCTTCGGCTCGGGCGACTATTCGATGCGCGTCTGGCTCGACCCGCAGAAGGTTGCCGAGCACGGCCTCTCCCCCGGCGATGTCGTGCGCGAGATCCGCGCCCAGAACGTCCAGGCCGCGGCCGGCGTCATCGGCGCCTCGCCGAATGCGCCGGGCCTCGACCTGCAGCTTTCTGTGAACGCCCAGGGCCGCCTCCAGAACGAGGAGCAGTTCGGCGAGATCATCGTCAAGACCGCGGCCGACGGCGCGGTGGTCCGGCTGAAGGACATCTCCCGCATCGAGCTCGGCGCGGCGGATTACGCGCTGCGCTCGCTGCTCAACGGCAAGTCGGCCGTCGCCGTCCCCGTTTTCCAGGCGCCGGGCTCGAACGCCATCGCGATCGCCGACCGCGTCCAGGAGACGATGCGCGAGATCAAGCAGAACATGCCCGAGGGCGTGGACTACTCGATCGTCTACGACACCACCCAGTTCGTGCGCGCCTCGATCAAGGCGGTGATCTCGACGCTGCTCGAAGCCGTCGCGCTCGTCGTGCTCGTGGTCATCGTCTTCCTGCAGACCTGGCGCGCCTCGATCATTCCGCTCGTCGCCGTGCCAGTCTCGGTCGTCGGCACCTTCGCGGTGATGTATCTCATGGGCTTCTCGATCAATGCGCTCAGCCTGTTCGGGCTGGTGCTCGCCATCGGCATCGTCGTCGACGACGCGATCGTCGTGGTCGAGAACGTCGAGCGCAACATCGAGAACGGTCTCTCGCCGCGCGAAGCCACCTACAAGGCGATGCGCGAGGTCTCCGGCCCGATCATCGCGATCGCCCTTGTTCTGGTCGCGGTCTTCGTGCCGCTGGCCTTCATCTCGGGCCTGACCGGGCAGTTCTACCGCCAGTTCGCGCTGACCATCGCGATCTCGACGGTGATCTCGGCGATCAACTCGCTGACGCTGTCGCCGGCTCTCGCCGCGCTGCTCCTCAAGGGCCATCACGCCCCGAAGGATGCGCTGACGCGCTTCATGGACAAGCTGTTCGGCTGGTTCTTCCGCGCCTTCAACCGCTTCTTCAACCGCTCGTCCGAGGCCTATGGCGGCGGCGTGCGCCGGGTTATCTCGCATCGCGCGGTGATGCTGGCGGTCTATGTCGTGCTGCTCGGGGCGACCGGCGTTCTGTTCAAGGCGGTGCCCTCGGGCTTCGTCCCCGGCCAGGACAAGCAATATCTCGTCGGCTTCGCCCAGTTGCCCGATGCCGCGACGCTCGACCGCACGGAGGATGTCATCCGCCGCATGGACGAGATCGCGCTGAAGCACCCGGGCGTCGAGAACGCGATCTCCTTCCCCGGCCTCTCGATCAACGGTTTCACCAACTCGTCGAATTCCGGCATCGTCTTCGTCGGCCTGAAGCCCTTCGACCAGCGCAGGGATCCGTCCTTGAGCGGCAACGCCATCGCGATGCAGCTCAACAAGGAATTCTCAGGCATCAAGGAAGCCTTCATCGCGATGTTCCCGCCGCCGCCCGTTCAGGGCCTCGGCACGATCGGCGGCTTCAAGCTGCAGATCGAGGATCGCGCCGGGCTGGGCTATGCCGCGCTCGACGAGGCGACCAAGGCCTTCATGGGCAAGGCGGCGCAGGCGCCGGAGATCGCCGGCATGTTCTCGAGCTTCCAGGTCAATGTCCCGCAGCTCTATGCCGATATCGACCGCACCAAGGCCCGCCAGCTCGGCGTGCCCGTGACGGAGGTGTTCGACACGCTCCAGACCTATCTCGGCTCGACCTATGTCAACGACTTCAACCGCTTCGGCCGCACCTACACCGTGCGCGTGCAGGCCGATGCGCCTTTCCGCGCCCAGCCGGAGCATATCGGCCAGCTCAAGCTGCGTTCGAGCTCGGGCGAGATGATCCCGCTCAGCGCGGTGCTGAACGTGCGCACCGATTCAGGCCCCGAACGCGCCATGCGCTATAACGGCTTCCTCTCGGCCGACATCAATGCCGGCGCAGCCCCGGGCTTCTCTTCGGGACAGGCGCAGGAGGCGGTGGAGCGCATCGCGAAGGAGACCCTGCCGAAGGGCTTCGCCTTCGAATGGACCGAGCTGACCTATCAGGAGATCCTGGCCGGCAATTCGGCGGTCATTGTCTTCCCCGTGGCGATCCTGCTGGTCTTCCTGGTGCTGGCCGCCCAGTACGAGAGCATGACGCTGCCGATCGCGATCCTGCTGATCATCCCGATGGGCCTGCTCGCGGCACTGACCGGCGTCTGGCTCTCGGGCGGAGACAACAACGTCTTCACCCAGATCGGCCTCGTCGTTCTGGTCGGGCTATCCGCCAAGAATGCCATCCTGATCGTCGAATTCGCTCGAGAGCTCGAATTCGAGGGCAGGACGCCGGTCGAGGCCGCGATCGAGGCCAGCCGCCTGCGCCTGCGTCCGATCCTGATGACCTCGCTCGCCTTCGTCATGGGCGTGGTGCCGCTGGTGATCTCGACCGGGGCCGGCGCCGAGATGCGGCAGGCGATGGGCATCGCGGTCTTCGCCGGCATGATCGGCGTCACGGCCTTTGGCATCTTCCTGACGCCGGTCTTCTACGTGCTGATGAGGAAACTTGCGGGCAACCGCCCGCTCGCCCGGCACGATATCGAGCAGCCTGTGTTGCAGGCCGCCGAGTAAGCCGTCGAGAAGCCGTCTCCGTCCACCCGGCCGGAGGCGGCTTCGCATTGTTAGTCTCAGCGATAGCGTCGCTGCGCGATGAGATGGCGATCATGGTGAGCAGGATCGCCGGTAACGCATGTTGCAAGGTCCGGCCCAAACGATGGGCCTGGCGCAAGCCGATGCGCATC
>NZ_JBIWYK010000160.1:0-6619 GCF_044752385.1 Allobosea sp. CER48
CGGCGGAAGCGGAATAGGCGACGTCGAACGTCGTTTCGGGAGCGCCTATCCACCCGAATGCGGGGCGGGGATCAGCACGGCCGGCGTCTCGCGATGGCCGGCCGCCGCCTTGGTCTCGCGCAGCCGGCTCTCGCGCAGCTCGTTGGCGCTCTCGAGGATCGGATAGGCGATCGAGACGATGTGGCCGTGGATGCGCTTGAGATCGCGGATGATGTCGAGATGGATCGCGCTGGTCTCGATCGATTCCGCCCGGCCCGAGCGCAGGCGCTGGAAATGGCTGTCGGTGGCGCGTCGCTCGGCCTCGCGCATCGCCGCCTTGTCGGCGAAGAGCTGGCGGGCCAGCACGATGTCGCGGGTGGCGAAGACGTTGAGCGCCAGCGCCAGCGCCGAGGCGACGCGCTGGTGGAAATCGCGGATCTCGGCCAGCCCCTCCGGCGAGAAGGTGTAGCGCTTGCGGATCTTCTTCTCGGCGAGCTCGCGCAGGTTCTTGTCGATGATGTCGCCGATATGCTCGAGATTGGTGATCAGGGTGATGATCTCGAACAGGCGGCGGCTCTCCTCCTCGGTCAGCTCGTTGCGCGAGACCTTGACCAGATAGAGCTTGATCGACTCGTGGATGGTGTCGACGCCGTCATCGGCCTGGGCGATGGCGCGCGAGAGCTTGAGTTCGTCCTTCTCCAGCAGGGTCATGGTGTCGCGCAGCATGACCTCGACGCGGTCGCCCAGCCGGAGCGCCTCGCGCATCGCGCCGGCGAGCGCCTCGGTCGGGCTGTCGAGGGCATTGGGGTCGAGATAGCGTGGCGCGACCGCCTCGGCCTTGTCCTCCTTGCCAGGCATGAAGCGCTCGACCATGGCCGAGATCGGCCCGACGAAGGGCAGGAAGACCAGCGCGCCGACCAGATTCAGCCCGACATGGAACTCGATGGCGAAGCGCTGCCCCGCCATCGGCAGGCTGGTGAGCCAGACCGAGAGCGGGCCGACGAAGGGGATCACGGCGAGCGCCAGCAGCAGGCGCGTCAGCAGGTTTCCGACGGCGGCGCGGCGCTGGGCCGCAGGCGCGCCAAGCTGGTCGAGAACCGGGATCAGCGCATTGCCGAGATTGGCGCCGATGACCAGCGTCAGCGCGGTCGCGGGCGGAAACAGGCCGGAGGCGGCGAAGGTCGCGACCAGCAGGATGACCGCGATGCTGGAATGCACCATCCAGGTCGCGGCGACGGCGACGAGCACGGCGAGCAGGGGCTCGCTGCCGATGGCGCCGAGAATGACGCGGAAGGTGGGCGACTGCGCCAGCGGCGCGGCCGCGGTGTTCAGCTCGATCAGCGAGAGCAGGATCAGGCCGATGCCGACGAGGACGCGGCCGATATTGCGCGGGCGCTCCATCGCCTCGCTCGACAGGTACATCGCGACGCCGATGGCGATGCAGAGGCCCCAGAGCCAGCCGAGATCCATCGAGATGACGAAGGCGGCGAGCGCCGTGCCGAGATTGGCGCCGAGCAGCACCGCCAGCGCCATGGCCGAGCCGATCAACGCCTGCCCGGCGAAAGACGAGACCAGCAGCGTCGTCGCGGTCGAACTCTGCAGCACCATCGTCACCGCGACGCCGCTGCCGAAGGCGGCGAAGCGATTGCGGGTGAAACTCTGCAGGGCACGCCTGAGCTGCGAGCCGAAGGCGCGCATCGCGCCCGTTCGCACCAACCTGACCGCCCAGATCAGCAGCGCGACGCCGCCGGCAAGATGGATCAGGATATTGGTTGCGCTCTCGCTCGTGGCCATTTTCGTGCAGTCTTTCCCCGATTCAGGCGCTAATCGTCTGCGAAATATAATAATTTTTGATTAGCCAACTCAACAGAAATAACGCCTGAAAGTGCTGAGAATGCGGCAGCATTTCGCGTAACCCGTTTGGAAGCCCAGTCCTCGTCCTGAGGAGCCACCATTGGGGCGTCTCGAAGGATGTTCCTGCGCGCATCCGAGCCAGCTGGAACATCCTCCGAGACGCCATTCCCGAGGGAATGGCGCTTGAGGATGGGGGCTCGGCATCTTTCCGGTCGGCCCTCAGGCCGGCGGAATCAGCGTCACGCCCGACTTTGCGAAGGAAACCGCAACCGGAGCGCCCTGCTCCAGCAGTTCGCGGGCACCGTACTGCACCACGAAGAGCTCGCCGACCTCGGTCTCGACCATGATGTCGAGGTGATTGCCGAGATAGGCGCATTTGCGGATCGTGCCGGGCAGCGCATCCGGCTGCCCGCTCGCCCCGAGCAGCAGCGCCTCCGGCCGGATCGCGACTTTGGCGGGCCCGGGCCCGAGGCCGCGTGCCGGCAGCGAGACCGTGGTGGAGCCGATGCCGACATCGGCGCGGCCGTCGGACACCGCCTTGACCGTGACGTCGATCAGGTTGGCGTCGCCGATGAAGTCCGCGACGAAGGCGTTGGAGGGCTGCTCGTAGAGATCGCGCGGCGCACCCTCCTGCGCGATCCGCGCGTTCGACATCACGATGATGCGGTCGGAGACGGCGAGCGCCTCCTCCTGGTCATGGGTGACATAGGCCACGGTCAGGTTGAGGTCCTGCTGCAGCTCCCGGATCTCCTCGCGGACGCGGCGGCGCAGCTTCGCGTCGAGGTTGGAGAGCGGCTCGTCGAAGAGCAGCACCTGCGGTTCCAGCACGAGGGCGCGGGCCACCGCGACGCGCTGCTGCTGGCCGCCGGACAATTCGGACGGGTAGCGGTTCTCGAAGCCCTTCAGGCCGACGAGCGCCAGCTTCTCCAGCGCCATCTGCCTCGCCTGCTCCTTGCCGAGACCCTTGACGGTCGGGCCGTAGGCGGCGTTTTCGAGCACGGTCATATGCGGGAAGAGCGCATAGGACTGGAAGACCATGGAGACGTCGCGATCGGCGGCGGAAAGCTTGGTCACGTCCTTGCCGCCGATCAGGATCTGGCCCTCGCTGGCGATCTCGAGCCCGGCGATCATGCGCAAGGTCGTGGTCTTGCCGCAGCCGGAGGGGCCGAGCAGCGTGACGAGCTGGCCGGCCTCGATGGTGAAATTGACGTTGTCGACCGCCGTCACCGCGCCATAGCGCATGGAGACGTTGCGGAACTCGACGGAAGCGGGTCCGGCCTTCACGATGCGGCGACTCCTGGCTTGAGCGGCTCGGCGGCCGAACTCGACAGCGGGATGAGCTTGCGGCGACCGAGCTTGCGCTCGCCGACGCCGAGCTGGATCAGGCCGATGCCGAGCGCCATGAAGACGATCAGCACCGAGGAATAGGCGATGGCGAGGCCGAATTCGCCTGCCTCCACCCGGCCGACGATATAGGCGGTGGAAAGGTTGTACTCGGCCGAGACCAGGAAGATCACCGCGCTGACCGCCGTCATCGAGCGGACGAAGCTGTAGACCAGCGCCGAGACCAGCGCAGGCTTCAGCAGCGGCAGCACGACGCGCCACAGCGTGGTGAAGCTGCGGGCGCGCAGCGTGGTCGAGGCCTCGTCCAGGCTCTTGTCGATCTGCGACAGACCGGCGATGCCGGAGCGGACGCCGACCGGCATGTTGCGGAAGACGAAGGCGATGACGAGGATCAGCCCCGTGCCGGTGATCTCCACCGGCGGCACGTTGAAGGCGAGGATATAGGCGACGCCGAGCACCGTTCCGGGGATGGCGAAGGAGAGCATCGTCGCGAATTCCAGCGTCGAGCGGCCCCGGAAGCGCTGGCGAGTCAGCAGATAGGCGGTGAGCAGGCCGATCACCGCCGTCAGCGGCGCCGAGATCGCCGCGACCTTTACGGTGGTGAAGAACGACGGCCAGGCCGAGCCCTGGAAGTAGATGCCGTTGCTGAAATCGATGGCGAAGCCGGTGAGGTAGTGCTGCAGCGTCGGCGTGAAATCGCGGCCCATGTTGCGGACGAAGCCGCCGACCAGGATGACGATGTAGATCACCACCGTCAGCGCGACCCAGGGCACGATCACCGCAGCGGAGAGCCAGGTGATGCGGCGCGGCAGCGGCGTCGGCAGGCCGGCATCGCCCTTGCCGGTCACGGTCGTATAGGATTTGCCGCCGAGCCAGCGCTGCTGCACCCAGAAGGCCCCCAGCGTGAAGGCCAGCAGCACGATGGCGAGCACCGCCGCCTGCCCCTGATTGTAGGAGGCGCCGACGACCGCGAAGAAGATCTTCGTCGAGAGCACCTCGAAATTGCCGCCGAGGACAAGCGGGTTGCCGAAATCGGCCATACTCTCGACGAAGCCGAGCAGGAAGGCGTTGGCGATGCCGGGCTTGAGCAGCGGCCAGGTCACCGTCCGGAAGGTCTGCCAGCGCTTGGCGCCGAGCGTCTGCGAGGCTTCCTCCAGGCTCGGGCTGATGCCCTGGACCACGCCGATCAGGACGAGGAAGGCGATCGGAGCGAAGGCGAGCACCTGCGCCAGCAGCACGCCGGGAAGGCCGTAGAGCCAGCGCGAGCGCGGAATGTCGAACCATTCATAGAGCAGCGTCGAGACCGCGCCGGCCCGGCCGAAGAGCAGGATGAGCGCGAGGCCGATGACGAAGGGCGGGGTGATGATCGGCAGCACCGTCAGCGCCCGCATCACCCGCTTGCCCGGCATGCCCGTGCGCAGGATCAGCAGGGCGCAGGCCAGGCCCAGCAGGGTGGTGATGACGCCGCAGAGAACGGCCAGGATCAGCGTGTTCCAGGCGACACCGCAATTGGTGTTGCTGGTGACGCAGCCCAGCCCCCAGATCGAGGAATCGAGGAAGCGTTCGACGAAGGCGCCGGGAGCGAAGGCGCCGTTCTGGTCGACGAGCGCGCTCTTCAGGATGATCGCGACCGGGAAGAAGATGAAGACGCCGATCAGCAGGATGATCAGGCCGATCGTCGAGACCGTGAAGAGGTCGCCCCGGCAGACCCCGCGATAGGCAAGACCGTGGCAGAGCAGGAAGAGCAGCGAAAGCAGAGTGACGAAGGCGCCGCCGCCGATGCCGCGCTGGGAGGCCCCGGCGCCGCCGAGCAGCGCGGCAAGCCAGGAGATGCCCTGATCCTTGAGCACGATGGCGAAGGCCTGGGCGAAGAACAGCAGCAGACCGAGCGCACCGGCCCAGAGCAGCACGGCCGCCGTGCGCTGGCGGTCCTGGCTGCCCCAGAAGACCGTGACCGCGGCCAGCGCGATGCCGACCGGCAGGAGCCAGGGCGTCTGACCGGAGAGGGCGAGCGCGAGCGCACTGCCGGCCTTGCCGAACGGATATTCCGCCAGCCAGCCCCAACTCGTCAGGCTCATGCCCTCGACGAGATACCAGGGCATCAGCGCATAGCCGAGCCAGCCGATCAGCAGAACGAGTCGCGTCGCTGGCGCCATGGTTGCCCTGCCCTCACATTTCCTATCGGCCGGAACCGGTTGCCCCGGCTTTCACGGCCCAGTCCTGGTCCTGCACCCGAGCCTCCAGAGCCATCCCGGACGCAGCGAAGCGGAAATCCGGGATCGATGCCGGAGCTAGCCGGCGGAGGTTCAGGCATGGTTCCCGGGCCAGGCCCGGGATGACGGCGTGTTTCCGAGATCGTCCGGAAACACGCTCGAAAGACGCGCCCTACTTCGGCAGCGCCTTGACTTCCTTGTCCCACTTGGCGAGCAGGCGGTTGCGCTCGGCCGAGGAGCCGTATTTCACGAAGTCGTAGTTGATCAGTTTCATCTGATCCATCTTCGGCGATTGCGCGGGGACCGGCGAGGCCTTGTTGGACGGAACCTGATAGGATTTCGCCGGGGCGGCGAGCGCCTGGGCCGCCGGGGTCAGCGCCCAGTCATAGAACTTCTTGGCGTTGTCGAGATTGCGCGCGCCCTTGACGATCGACATCGAGCCGATCTCGTAGCCCGTGCCCTCGCATGGCGCGACCGGCTTGATCGGGTCGCCCTGCACGGCGAAGACCACCGCGTCATGGATGAACACGATGCCGACGGCGGTCTCGCCGAGGCTGGCAGCCTTGGCCGGGGCGGCGCCGGACTTGGTGTACTGGCTGATGTTCTTGTGGAGCTGCTTCAGATATTCGAAGCCCTTCTCCTCGCCCATCAGCTGCACGACGGTGGCGAGCAGGTTGTAGGCGGTGCCCGAGGAGTTGGGGTCGGCGACCTGGACGTCGTCCTTCAGCTTGGGATTGAGCAGGTCTGCCCAGCATTTCGGTTCGGGGATGCCCTTCGACTTGATCTGCTCCGTGTTGAAGCCGAAGCCGAGCGCGCCGGCATAGATGCCGACCGAGCGCTGCTTGGCCGCCTTCCACTGGTCGAGCGCCCAGCCATGCAGTTCCTTGTTCTTCGGCGATTCATATTCGAGGGTCAGCCCCTCCTCCGCCGCCTGCAGATGCGGGTCGCCCGTGCCGCCCCACCAGATGTCGCCGCGCGGGTTCGAGGATTCGGCCTTGAGCTGGGCATAGATCTCGCCCGCCGACTTGCGGGTCATAGCGACCTTGACGCCCGTCTCCTTCTCGAAGGCGTTCGACATGGCGCGGCACCATTCCTCCTGGACGCCGCAATACATGACGAGCGAGCCTTGGGCCCGGGCGGGCGTGGCGGCGAAGGCCGCGGTGGCAAGAGCGGCGAAGAGGCCGGCCCTGAGCCAGGATTTCGAATGCATGATAACCTCCCTGATCGAA
>NZ_JBIWYK010000161.1:0-6609 GCF_044752385.1 Allobosea sp. CER48
CCAGGCCGGCGCGCTGAGCAGCCTGGCTCTCACGAATGGCGGCGGGGCCGATCAGGCCATCGCCGCCTTCACCGTCTCGACGAGCTGCTTCATGGTGAAGGGCTTGGGCAGGAAGTGGAAGCCTTCGCCTTCCGGCAGATTCTTGCGGAAGGCTTCCTCGGCATAGCCGGAGACGAAGACGACCTTGGTGTTCGGGTTGCGCTGGCGCAGTTCGCCGAGCAGGGTCGGGCCGTCCATCTCCGGCATCACGACGTCGGAGACGACGAGGTCGATCTGGCCGTCGTTCTTCAGGAAGATGTCTAGCGCCTCGACGCCCGACGCAGCCTCGTGGACGGTGTAGCCGCGCGAGACCAGCATGCGGGCGTTCAGGGCTCGGACCGCGTCCTCGTCCTCGACCAGCAGGATCACGCCGGCGCCCGTATGATCGGCCGCGAGTTTCTTCGGCGCCTCCTTGGCGGCGGCCTCGGCGGCGATTTCCTCCTGGCTCGGGACATGACGCGGCAGGAAGATCTGGAAGGCGGTGCCCTTGCCGACGGTCGAGTCGACGAAGACATAGCCGCCGGTCTGCTTGACGATGCCATACACCATCGAGAGGCCGAGGCCTGTGCCCTTGCCGACTTCCTTGGTCGTGAAGAAGGGCTCGAAGATCTTGTCGAGATGCTCCTGCGGGATGCCGGTGCCGCTGTCCTCGACCTCGAGCAGGACGTAGTCGTCGGCGGGCAGGGCGGCGTGGCTGAAGCTGCCGCAATCCTCGCGGGCGACGTTGCGGGTGCGCACCGTCAGCTTGCCACCGTCGGGCATGGCGTCGCGGGCGTTGACCGCGAGGTTGACGATGACCTGCTCGAGCTGGCCGAGATCGGCCTTGACCGGCCAGAGGTCGCGGCCCTGCCGGACGTCGAGCGTCACCTTGTCGGCGACGACGCGCTTCAGCATGAGCGAGAGATCGGAGAGCACCTCGCCGAGTTCCAGCACCTGCGGGCGCAGGGTCTGGCGCCGCGAGAAGGCGAGCAGTTGCCGGACCAGCGCCGCTGCACGGTAGGCGTTCTGCTTGATCTGCATGATGTCCGGGAAGGACGGATCGGTCGGCCTGTGGCTGGCGAGCAGGAATTCGGAGGCGTTGATGATGACCTGCAGCACGTTGTTGAAATCGTGCGCGATGCCGCCGGCGAGCTGGCCGACCGCCTGCATCTTGCCGGCCTGGTCCATGTTGTCGCGCAGCTTGCGTTCGGCGGTCGTTTCCAGGGCGTAGACGATGGCGCGCTCGCCGTCGCCGTCCTCCGAGGCGGAGACCGGGGCGAGATAGAGCTTGGCGGAGCGGCCGTCGTCGCCGGCGAGCGCGAGATCGAGCGGGCTGGCCGTCGCGCCGCCATCCACGACGTCGCCGAGGGTGCGGGCGAGATCGGAGTTCGGGGCGACGAGGTCCTGGATCGTCTTGGGCTGGGCGCCGGCGGGCACCAGCCGCGCGAAGGCGGCGTTGGAACGCAGGATCGCGCCGGTCCTGTCGACGGTGGCGATCGCCATCGGCGTCGAATGGAAGAAGCGGGCGAAGCGGACCTCCGCATCGCTGCCGCCATCGGCGCCGGCCTCGCCGGGCGCGCGGTTGAGGACCAGCGTGCGCGAGGGGCCGGCGCGGCCGTCCTGCCCGAAGGCGACCTGATGATGCAGCCGGACCGGCAGGGGGGCGCCGTTGCGGCGCTTCAGGTCGACGTCGAGGACTTCGACGCGGACATCTCCCGGTTGGCCGCGGATCGCCTGGATGAGCGCGGCCGCCGAGGAGGTGCAGATGTCGTCCAGATGCAGGCCGCCGGAGCCGAAACGGGCGAGATCGAAGTCGAGCCAGCTCGACAGCGTCGCATTGAGATAGGAGACCTCGCCGTCGGCATCGATCGAGATGAAGCCGGCCGGCGCGTGGTCGAGGTAGTCGATGGCGTGCTGGAGCTCCTGGAAGGCGTTCTCCTGCCGCTCGCGCTCCGGCGTGATGTCGGTGACAGACCAGAGCGTGGCGCTGCCGGTCTCGCGGCGCACCGGCGAAACGCGGACGCGGTACCAGCCGACCTCGCCGCGCCCGCCCAGGGCCGGCTCGAGCCGAACCTCCTCGACGAGCCGGCGGTGCTCGCGCGCTGCGGTCGCGAGCCGGTAGATCGCCTCCGAGACGTCGGCCCGGCCGGTCAGCAGCCTGCCGACAGGCTTGAGATCATTCGCGCCGGTGGCGCCGGCGAGCGAGAGATAGGCTTCGTTCGCATAGACGATCTCGTTCTCGCCCTCTGTGACGACGATGCCTTCATCGGCGCTGTCGACGACGGTCTTGGTCAGGTCGTTGCGAGCGGCGCGGCCCGAGAACTGGACGAGGCCGATGGCGAAGGCGAAGAGGCCGAAGACGCCGACCACCGAGAGCAGCGCGAGCAAGCCCAATATCAGCGGCTGCGCCCATTCGTTGGCGATGAAGCCGAGCGCGATGGCGGCGCCGACAAGCAGGCCCGCGACGAGCAGGATGATGCCGATATGGCCCGGCTTGTCGGAGCGATCGATCGTGGTGGTCGCCGTGGTGCCGCTCATGCGGTTGAAGTCCGTTCGCTAGCGGCCGCGCTGCAGGTGCCGCGGCCATCCTTCCTTCGCATTCCCTGCCGAGTTAGGCGCGCCGACCCTTCAGGCGCAAGACGTAACCGATGACTTCGGCGACGGCCTGGTAGTGTTCGACAGGAATTTCGTCGTCGATGTCGACCGTTGCGTAGAGCGCGCGCGCCAGGGGCGGGTTCTCGACGATCGGCACCCGGTGCTCGCCGGCGACTTCGCGGATCTTGAGGGCCATGCTGTCGACGCCCTTCGCGAGGCAGAGAGGTGCCGCCATGCCCGGCTCGTATTGCAGGGCGACGGCGAAGTGGGTGGGGTTGGTGATGATCACCGTCGCCTTCGGCACCGCGGCCATCATGCGCTTGCGAACGCGCTGGGCGCGGATCTGGCGCAGCTTCGCCTTGACCTCGGGATTGCCTTCGGAGTTCTTGAACTCCTCCTTGATCTCCTGCTTCGTCATCTTCTGGCGCTGGTACCAGCTGAAGCGCTGCCAGGCGAAATCGCCGATGGCGACGATGGCGAAGAGGGCGAGGACCGCGCCCATCAACTGGATGGCGAGCGAGAGCGTGGCCGGCATAAGGGCGGCGACGCTCATCTGCACGAAGGCTTCGAGCCGGTCGTGCTGGTTCCAGAGCGTGATCCAGACCACGGTGCCGATCAGTGCGGTCTTGGCGAGGCCCTTGGCGAAATTGACCCAGGCCTCCTTGCCGAACATGCGCTTGGCCCCCGCCATGGGCGAGATGCGATCGAATTTCGGCATCAGCGGCTCGAACGTCCAGAGCGGCTTGTGCTGCAGCATGGCGCCGGCGAGGCCAGCGCAGAGAATGAAGGCGAAAGGCAGTCCCAGCGCCATGAAGCCTGTCAGGATCCCCTGCCGCGTGACATGCATGAAGGCGGCGCCGTCCGGCGGTACCTGATGGGCGTTCATCAGGAAGGAGCGCAGGGATAGCATGGCGTCGCGCGCCGACCATCCGGCCGCGACCAGCAGGGACAGCGTGAAGCCGCAGAGGACGAAGAAGGTGCCGATCTCCTGCGATCGGGGTACGTCGCCTTTCTCGGTGGCCTCGTCCAGCTTTCGCTGGGTCGGGTCCTCTGTCCTGTCCTCGTTCTCGGTATCCTCGGACATTGCCCGTCAGCCTCCGGTGAACTGGCGCAGGAAGACGCCGAGATCGTTGAGGAAGACGCTCATCATCACGCCGACGACGACGAGCAGGACGAGCATGCCGCCGAGGATCGAGGCCGGCACGGCGAGGAAGAAGACCTGCAGCTGCGGCATCATCCGGGCGAGCACGCCGAGGCCGAGGTTGAACAGCAGGCCGAAGATCAGGAAGGGTGCCGAGATCTGTACGGCCAGCGAGAAGCCGCGCGCCGCGGACTGGACCGCGAGCGTCAGGATATCGGGCATCTCCGGCACGCCGCCGGGTGGAAGCAGGCGATAGCTTTCATGGATCGCGGCGATGGCGATGTGGTGCAGGTCGGTCGTCAGGATCAGGGTGGTCCCGAGCATGGTCAGGAAGTTGCCGATCGACGGGTTCTGAAGGCCGCCGGTGGGGTCGACCGTCATGGCGAAGCCGAGGCCCATGGTCTGCGCGACGAGCGTGCCGGCGGTCTGCAGGCAGGCCATCACCAGCCGGGCACAGACGCCGATGACGAGGCCGATCAGCAGCTCGCCGATCAGCAGGGCGACGATGCCGGATACATCGGGCGGGATGCGAAGCGACGGGCGGGCGACGGGCACGATCATCAACGCGATGAAGAAGGCCAGCGACAACCGGGCACGGGAAAAGATGAAGCGCTCGCCGATGCCCGGCATCAGCATGACGAGCGTACCGACGCGCGCGAAAACGAGCACGAAGAGGGCGCTGAGCTCGGGCAGGATCGCGATCTGCATCGTGCCGGAGGCACCCTCACGCCAGCGCGGGTGTCGCGGCGCTGCACCGGCGAAGGCCGGCTGCAGTCGCGACGGGCTCATCCGCCCGTGGCGATTCGGGCGGCGACTCGCCCCATATAACCCGCAAGGGCGTCACCCATGAACGGCAGAAACAGCAGGAGCGCGGCGAAGACCGCGACGATCTTCGGCACGAAGACGAGCGTCTGCTCCTGAATCTGCGTGAGTGCCTGCACCAGCGAGACGACGAGGCCGACGACGAGTGCGATCACCATCAGAGGTCCGCCGACCTTGAGGAAGACGACGATGCCGTCGCGGGCGATATCGAGAATGGCTCCGGAGGTCATGATCTCTATCCGATCCTGTCGCCGTCAGACCGGCATCCGCATGATTTCCTCATAGGCCGCGATGACGCGGTCGCGCACCGCCACCAGCGTCTCGATCGCGGCTTCGCTTTCGGCGACGGCGGTGACGACGTTGACGATGTCGGCCCGGCCCGTGGCCACGGTCGCGCTCTGGCTATCGGCCTTGCGGCCGGCTTCTGCGGTCGCGTCGAGCGCCTTGCCGAGCAGGGCCGAGAAGTCCGGGCCGCCCGATTCCGAGGTGCTCGCCGCGATCGGCTTGCGCATCAGATTGCCGGCACCCATTCCCTGGATGGAGGCGTAGGCGCCTGCTGCGAAACCCGGAGTGGCCATGGCGGTTCAGTCCCCTTCTGGAGTGCTTGCTTGCCGCATTTTCTTGACGCGAACCGGACCCGCTTCGCTTGAAAATGCTTTGGTGCGCGTCAGGCGCGCAGGATATCGATGGTGCGCTGGATCATCCGGCGCGTCGAAGAGATCAGGTTGAGATTGGCCTCGTAGCTGCGCTGGGCCTCGCGCATGTCCACCATCTCGACCAGTGAATTGACGTTCGGCATCTGCACGTCGCCTTTGGCGTCGGCCGCCGGATTGCCGGGCTCGTGCTTGACCTTGAAGGCGCTCTGATCGCGCTGGACCTTGCCGAGTGCGACCAGCTGGGCGTCGAGCTCGCGGTCGAAATGGCGCTGGAAGGTCGGCACCTTGCGGCGATAGGGTTCGGCGCCGGCGCGTTCGGGTCCGGAATCGGCGTTGGCGATGTTCTCCGAGATGACGCGCATGCGGCCGGACTGGCTGCGCAGGCCCGAAGCGGCGACCGCGATGCTCTTGATCAGGTCCATGATCAGCGACCCTTGCCGATCGCGATCTTCATCAGCCCGAGACCCTTGCTGTAGAGCGAGGCGGCGAGCTGATAGTCGGACTGGTTCTGCGCGACCTTGAGCATCTCGTCCTCGAGGTTCACGGCGTTGCCGTTCGGTGTGGTCTCGAAGCGCGGAGCGCCGGTGCCGTCGAAGCCGCCATTGGCGGTGGAGAGGCTCATGTGGCCGATGCTGGTGCGCGCGACGCTGACGCCGACGCGGGCCGGATCGACGCTCGGTGGCTTGAGATCGAGCGGGCGGAAGCCAGGGCTGTCGGCATTGGCGACGTTCTCGGCGAGAACCTTCTGGCGCGACTGTTGGTACTGCATGCGCAGTTTCAGCGCCTGCATCAGGCCGCCGCCGATGCTCAAGCCGTCATTCGCCATGGCCCAGCCCCTCGCTGCATTGCCCGATACTAGGCAAATCCTGCCGGGCTCATGGTTAACAGCGGGTTAAGTCCATCGTATTTCGCAGGTCGCGTTAACCACGCGTTCACCATGTTTCCCGATAGTGAAAGCATTATGCTATAGCCAAGGTGTTGAACCTCAGGCGGAACTTCGGGCCGCTCGAGGCCGTTGTCGCAGATGAGGCAGACCTTGCAGAGCTTGTTCGGATTGGAACTCTCGACCGCGCAGAAGGTGATCGTCGCCTCTGTCGTCATCCTTGTACTTCTCGCTCTGCTCGGACTTTTCGTGCGGCAGATCCAGGGTGGCCGGCTGCGGCTACGCGGCCAGGCCGGCGGCCGCCAGCGCCAGCCGCGCCTCGGAGTGGTCGATACCTATGATCTCGACCGCCAGCGTCAGCTCGTGCTGATCCGGCGCGATAATATCGAACATCTCGTCATGATCGGCGGCGCCTCCGACGTCGTGGTCGAGACCAATATCATGCGCAGCGGCGGCCGCGCCGTTGCCCCGAGCTACGCCGATCCGGCGGCGCT
>NZ_JBIWYK010000162.1:0-6567 GCF_044752385.1 Allobosea sp. CER48
CGCGGCAAAACGCAAGAATTGCCGGACCATTTCTGCTCGTTCGAATCGCAGGGTCGCCCCTTTGGCCGGAACCGTCGATCCCTCCGTCTACAAGGACGCCGTCGTCGTGCTCGCGACGGCGGGCGTGATCGTGCCGCTCGCCAAGAGCCTCAAGGTCAACTCGATCATCGCCTTCGTCGCCTGCGGCGCGCTGCTCGGTCCCTATGGGTTGGGCGGCCTTGCTGCCAAGGTCCCGCTTCTGAACACCATCACGGTCTCGAACGCGGAGGCGCTGGCAGGGCCGGCAGAGCTGGGCGTCGCCTTCCTTCTCTTCGTCATCGGGCTCGAACTGTCTTTCGAGCGCCTGATGACGATGAAGCGTCTCGTCTTCGGACTCGGCCTCGGCCAGGTCGGCCTCAGCGCGGCGGCCATCGGTCTTGTCGCCTATGCGGCAGGCCAGCCGGCCGCGGCCTCCCTCATCATCGGCTTCGGTCTCGCCCTTTCCTCGACTGCCATGGTCGTCGAGCTGCTCGCCGCCAAGAAGCGCATGACGACCTCGGCCGGCCGCACCAGCTTCGCAATCCTGCTCTGTCAGGATCTCGCCGTCATCCCGCTGCTCTTCCTGATCAGCGTGCTCGATGCGCAGGACGGCTCGGGCTCGCTGCTCGCGGGCCTGGCACAGGCCTTCATCCAGGCCTTCGCCGCCATCGCCACCATCATCGTCATCGGCCGGCTGGCGCTGCGGCCGCTCTTCCGCCTGGTGGCATCGACCGATTCGACCGAGAGCTTCATGGCCGCGACGTTGCTGACGGCGCTCGGCACGGGGCTGATCGCCGCGGCGGCCGGCCTCTCGATGGGGCTGGGCGCGTTCATCGCCGGCCTGCTCCTCGCCGAGACGGAGTTCCGCCGCGCCATCGAAGTCACGATCGACCCGTTCAAGTCGCTGCTGATCGGCGTGTTCTTCCTCACCGTCGGCATGAGCGTGAACCCGGCCGAGATCGCGGCGAATCCGGGCGCGATCGTCGCCATCGCGGTCGGACTTCTCCTCGCCAAGGCCGGCGTCATCTTCCTCCTCGCCCGCCGCTTCCGGCTGTCGGCCGCGACCGCCCTCGAAACCGCGATCATGGTCGCGCCGGGCGGCGAATTCGCCTTCGTCCTGCTGAATGCGGCCACCGGCGCCGAACTCATCGACCACAGGGCGACCAGCGTGGTCCTGGCAGCGGTTTCACTGACGATGATCGCGCTGCCGCTGCTGGCACGGATCGCCCGCAACCTCGCGCAGAAGCTGGCGCCTCCGGTCATCCTGCCCGACGAAGCCGCGGTGCTGCCCCCTGGCGACCATGCGCCGCGCGCCATCGTGGTCGGCGGCGGCCGTGTCGGACGGCTCGTCGCCTCGATGCTGGACGAGCACGGCAAGTCCCACATCGTGGTCGATTCCGACGCGGCGCTGATCACCGCGCAACGCCGTGCCGGCCGGCCTGCCTTCTACGGCGACGCGAGCAAGCCCGAATTCCTGCGCCTCTGCGGCCTGGAAGAGGCGACGGCCCTGATCGTGACGATCGACAGCGCCCGCGCCGTGGACGCCATCGTCCAGGCCGCCCGCACGCTGCGGCCGGACATCGTCATCGTCGCCCGCGCCCGAGATGCGGCCCATGCCCGGCATCTCTATGAGATCGGCGTGAACGACGCGGTGCCCGAGACGATCGAGGCGAGCCTGCAGTTGTCGGAGGCTGCGCTGGTTGGCCTCGGCGTGCCGATGGGCCTCGTCATCGCTTCGGTCCACGAGCGGCGCGACGGCTTCCGCGCGCAGCTCAAGCCGGCAGGCGCCCCGACAGCCCCCGCCCTTCCGCGCCACGCCCGTTCGCGAAGGCTGTAAAGCTCGACGCCGCAGCCGCACCCGCTTCACGAGGCAGATAGCCCGCCTGCTGCGCGACCCGCCTGATATGGCCGTAGAACTGTGCGGCGCTGCTTGCCCAGCTGTGGCCGGCAGCAAGCTCGAGACAGGTCTCGCGACGAACCCTGAGCGCCTGCATCGCTGCCGCACGCAGATCCTCGTCGAGCACGGCCGCTCCGCTGCCGGCGAAAACGTCGCGTGGCCCCTGCACCGGAAAGGCGGCTACCGGCAGGCCGCTCGCCGCCGCTTCCAGCAGCACGATGCCGAAGGTGTCGGTCAGGCTGGGGAATACGAAGACGTCGGAGGAGGCGTAGATCGCCGCGAGGTCGTCGCCCTCCTTGACCCCGAGGAAATGAGCGTCCGGATAAGCGCGCTGCAGGTCTGCGCGCGCCGGCCCGTCGCCGACCACGACCTTGCTGCCCGGCAACCGCAGCGACAGGAACGCGTCCAGGTTCTTCTCCACCGCCACGCGGCCGACGCTGAGGAAGATCGGGCGTGGCAGGTCGAGCACGCTCTGCGCACGCGGATGGAACAGGGACAGGTCGACGCCGCGCCCCCAGCGCACCAGCTTCTGGAAGCCGTACTGGCGCAGCTCCTCCTCCACCGTCGGGGTCGAGACCATCACTGCCGCGGCCGGGCCATGGAAGCGGCGCAGCAGGCCGTAGCTCCAGCTTTCAGGGATCGGCCAGCGCGCCGCGACGTATTGCGGGAAGCGCGTGTGATAGCTCGTCGTGAAGGGTCGCTTCTGCGCCAGGCAGACGGCTCGCGTCAGCCAGCCGATCGGCCCCTCGGTCGCGATATGGATGTGGTCGGGCCCGAATTGACCGATCCGTTCCGCCAGCGCCCGCCGCGTCGCGAGCGCGAGCCGGATGTCCGGGTAGCTCGGCAGGCCGATCTGGTGGAAGCCCTCCGGCGTCAATGCCTGAGCGGTGGCGCCGAAATCCGGCGCCGCCGCGATCATCCGCTCCAGCGAGCGCACCACCCCGTTGATCTGCGGGCGCCAGGCGTCGGTGGCGACGAGGACGCGCATCAGCGCGCCTTTCGCTCGGCCGTTTCCGGCTGGGCGCCGAGAATGCGCGCCAGCGCGAAAGGCCCGAGCTTGCTGCGGGCCGCCTCGACAAGCTCCGGCACCGCGACGGGACGGGCCGGCACGACGACCGGCACCGCGGTTTCGCCCTTCAGGCGGCCCTGCGGCCAGCGGATCAGCTCGAAGCGCCCATCATGATGCTCGACGAAGGCCGTGCAGCTTTCGACCCAGTCGCCGGTGTTGATGTAGGTCAGCCCGTCGATCTCCCGATAGGCGGCGTGGTGGATATGGCCGCAGATCACGCCGCCGGCGTCATGCCGGCGCGCTTCGGCGGCAAGGCAGGTCTCGAACTCGCCGATGTAGTTCACGGCGTTCTTGACCTTGTGCTTGGCCCAGGCCGAGAGCGACCAGTGTGGCAGCTGCAGCCAGCGGCGCACCTTGTTGAGGCCCATATTGAGCGCCAGCGCGACGGTGTAGGCCCAGTCCCCGAGCAGGGCGAGCCATTTGGCGTTGCGCACCACGAGGTCGAACAGGTCGCCATGGATGACCAGCAGGCGCCGTCCGTCGGCCGTCTCGTGCACGATGTCGTCGACGAGCGTGATGCCGCCGAACTGAAGCCCGGTGAAATCGCGCAGGAAGTCGTCGTGATTGCCAGTGACGTAGATCAGCTTCGAGCCCTTGCGGACCTTGCGCAGCAGCTTCTGGACGACGTCGTTATGTGCCTGCGGGAAATACCAGCCGCTCTTCAGGCGCCAGCCATCGATGATGTCGCCGACGAGATAGATGGTCGGCGCGTCATAGGCGCGCAGGAACTCCAGCACGAGGTCCGCCTGCGCCCCGCGCGTCCCCAGATGCAGATCGGAGATGAAGATGCTGCGAACCTGCTTCGCGTCGTCCTCGTCGCCCATGCCGGACAGCTCCTGCTGTTGCGATGCTTGGGGCGTGTGTCTGATTTGCGTTGCGCTTTGATGACGACGCCGCCAATCCATGATCAGGCTTGCCGACGAGCAGCCGCCTGACGGCAGCGTGCCGAGCTTACGGAGGAATCTGATGGATCTTGGAATTTCGGGCCGCACGGCCATCGTCTGCGCCTCCAGCAAGGGGCTCGGCCGCGGCTGCGCCGAGGCCCTCGCCGACGCTGGCTGCACCGTCGTGATCAACGGTCGCGACGCGGCGACCCTGGAAGCGACCGCCAGCGAGATCCGTGCCAGAACCGGCGCGACTGTTATCGCCGTCGTCGCCGACGTCTCGACGAAGGCCGGCCAGGACGCGCTGCTGGCAGCAGCCCCCAACCCGGATATCCTCGTCAACAACAATGGCGGCCCGCCGCCGAAGCCCTTCCGACAGGTTACGCGCGAGGGCCTGCTCGAGGGCGTGGTGCAGAACATGGCGACGCCGCTCGAGCTGGTTCAGCGCGTCATCGACGGCATGATCGAGCGCCGCTTCGGCCGCATCATCAACATCACCTCGGCCAGCGTCGTCACGCCGCTCACCGGGCTCGACGTCTCGTCGGCGGCACGCGCGGGCCTCACTGCCTTCCTCTCGGGTGTCGCCCGCGAGGTCGCGCATGCCGACGTCACCATCAACAACATCCTGCCGGGCGTCTTCGATACCGACCGGATCAAGACCGCGACCAACAAGGTCGCCGAGATGCAGGGCATCAGCATCGAGGAAGCAACGAAGCGGCGCCTCGCCGCCGTTCCCGCCGGCCGCCTCGGTACGCCCGACGAATTCGGCAAGCTCTGCGCCTTCCTCGCCAGCACCCATGCCGGCTACATCACCGGCCAGAACTTCCTGATCGACGGCGGCGCCTTCCGCGGCACGTTCTGAGCCGCGCGTCGCCGGCTTGGCGGGGTTGCAGAGTTCACGCTTCGCCGCCCCGCTTCGACATGGTCTAAGGAGGAACGGTTTCGGCCGAAACCGTTCCTCTCCTCCCGCCGCGCGCTCCGTTGTCCCCTCTTCTCGGCATCACCCTCAAGCTGATCTCGGCGCTGGCGTTCACGCTGATGTCGGCCGGCATCAAGTCGATCTCGACCCGCTATCCGACCGGCGAGATCGTCTTCATCCGCTCCTTCTTCGCGATGATTCCGCTGCTGATCTGGCTGGCCTGGCGCTCCGAGTTGCCGGCGGCGCTGAAGACCAGCAACCTGCGCGGACATCTCAAGCGCGGCATCATGGGATCGACGGGCATGTTCTGCGGCTTCGCGGCGCTGCAGTTCCTGCCACTCTCCGAGGCGGTGGCGATCGGCTATGCCGCGCCGCTTGCGGTTGTCGTGCTCGCCGCGCTCGTGCTCAAGGAGAAGGTCCGCATCTATCGCTGGACGGCGGTGACGATCGGCTTCGTCGGCGTGCTGATCATGCTCTCGCCGCATCTCGGGGCCGGCAGCCACCCGGTCGGTAGCAACGCGGCCCTGGGCGCCGCGCTCGGCCTCGCCGGTGCCTTCTGCTCCGCCTTCGCCTCGGTCGAGGTCCGGCTCCTGACCCAGACGGAGCGCACCGGCGCCATCGTCTTCTACTTCATGCTGCTGACCAGCCTGCTCGGCCTCACCACCATCCTGCTCGGCTGGAACATGCCCGATCTCAAGGACGCCGCGATGATGGTCGTGATCGGCATCCTCGGCGGCCTCGGCCAGATCCTGATCGTGCAGGCCTACCGCTATGGCGACGCCTCGCTGATCGCCCCGTTCGAATACTCGACCATGCTCTGGGCGGTGGCGATCGGCTGGATCTGGTTCGGCGAATGGCCGGCGACGGCGATCCTGATCGGCGCCTTCATCGTCATCACGTCGGGCATCTATGTGATCCTGCGCGAGCGCCAGCTCGGCCTTGCCCGGCGCGAGCAGCGCGAAGTCGGCCCCAGCCGCATCACCTGATCGTCACGCGAGTTCGTGCGCGGGCTGCCGCCAGCCACGCGCCGGATGGCGGGCATTGTTCGCTTGTTCAAACGATCGTCCGCCGTTACAAACGACTTCACAGTCGAAATGGGGCCGAATTCATGGGAATCGAGACGAAAGAGCGCGGCGGGCGGGAGCTTGAATCCGGGGCTCAGGTCATCTCGGGCCAACTCGGCAAGACCATCCAGCGCCTGCGCAAGGCCTATAATTTCTCGCTCTCGGACCTCGCCGAGCAGTCAGGCGTCGCCAAGTCGATCATCAGCCAGATCGAGCGCAACGAGACGAACCCGACGCTGGCCACGATCTGGCGGCTCTCGCAGGCGCTCGACATCTCGATCGAGCGCGTCCTCTCCAGCGGCGAGGAAGAGCCTTTCATCGAGAAGACCACCCGCGCGGATACGCCGATCCTCGTGTCCGAGGACGGCAAGCTGCGTCTCGCCATCGTCGGCTGGATCAAGACCGTCGAATGGCTGCAATGGTACGAGGTCAGCGCCGAGCCCGGAGGCGAACTCGACTCCGAAGGCCACCAGCGGGGCTCGATCGAGTCGCTCTCGGTCACCTCCGGCGAATTCGAGGTCGAGGTCGGCGACATCATCCAGCGCGCCAAGGCCGGCGAGACGCTGCGCTATCGCTGCGACCGCCGCCATGTCGTGCGCTGCGTCGGCAGCGAGCCGGGCCACGCCCTGATGGTCTGCATCCTCAAAGCGGCGGTGATGGAGTAACCGCCGCTCTTGCGCAGTTGCCAAACGCTCGAAGCCCGCGCCAAGGCGCGG
>NZ_JBIWYK010000163.1:0-6551 GCF_044752385.1 Allobosea sp. CER48
GACCGCCGTCACCAGGATCGGCCTGAGCAGGTCGTGGCCGGCGACGAAACGGGCGCCCTCATTGAGATCGTGTAGCAGGGCGCGCCGCGGGCCGGAAGGCGCTTCGTCCTTCGGAAGGCCGGCCAGCAGGGTTGCCGCCAGGACGGAGAGCCCCGCGGCCAGGCCATAGGCCGTCGAAACGCCGATCCAGCCAACAAGCGCTCCGCCCAGCGCCGGCCCTCCGGCATAGGCGGCGCTGCGCGCCAGCTCCAGCCAGCGATTGGCATCCGCGAGTTGCGCGCGCGGCACCACCGACGGAACGAAGGCCGGTGCGGCCACGCTGTAGCAGACCGTGCCGATGGCTCCGAGCGCGCCGAGCACGCCGAGCCAGGTCAGATTGAGGCCGCCGGCGACCAGCAGCAGCGGAATCGCGACCAGCGAAAGCGCGCGCAGAGCTTCCGTGCCGACCATAAGCCGGCGCCGCGACGCGCGATCGACCATAAGACCTGCCGGGATGGACAGCAGCAGGAAGGGCAAGGTCTGTGCCGTCTGCAGCCAGCCGGTCTCGGCTGGCCCGGCCGACAGCAGCAGAACCGCCGCCAGGGGCGCAGCCGCCAGGGCGATCTGCTCCGAAAACTGGGCAGAGAGATTGGACCAGCCGAGGCGCTGGAACGCCGTCGGCAGCGGTGCGGAATCGGTGGCGTTCATTGGCCGGCATCCCCAGAAGCAGTCGTGAGGGCAGTGAAATCCGTTGCCGAGGCCGGAACCACCCGTTTCGTGCGAAGCGAAGTCGCCCGCCGAGGCCGGGCAGATTGCAGCCGTGGTTTGCCAGCGCGGCGCGCAGGCACTATCTCAGGGTTGAACCATTGCAACGAGCCCGGACAGCTTCGTGCCACGCCCTGCGACACCCCTGCTCGACAAGATCCACGAACCCGCGGATCTGCGGGCGCTCGACGACGCCCAGTTGCGGCAAATCGCCGAGGAGTTGCGGCTGGAGACGATCGACGCCGTTTCGGTGACCGGCGGGCATCTCGGCGCCGGCCTTGGCGTGGTCGAACTGACGGTCGCGCTGCACCATGTCTTCGACACGCCGCGCGACAGGTTGATCTGGGATGTCGGCCACCAGGCCTATCCGCACAAGATCCTCACCGGCCGCCGCGACCGCATCCGCACGCTGCGCCAGCCGGGCGGTCTGTCCGGCTTCACCAAGCGCTCCGAGAGCGCGTACGACCCGTTCGGCGCCGCGCATTCCTCCACCTCGATCTCCGCCGGGCTCGGCATGGCGGTGGGGCGTGACCTGAAGGGCGAGAACAACAACGTCATCGCCGTGATCGGGGACGGCGCGATGTCGGCCGGCATGGCCTATGAGGCCATGAACAATGCCGGCGCGCTCGGCTCTCGCCTCATCGTCATCCTCAACGACAACGACATGTCGATCGCGCCACCCGTGGGCGCGATGTCGGCCTATCTGGCGCGCCTGGTCTCGGGGCGCACCTACCGCTCCCTGCGGGAGGTCGCCAAGCAGCTCGCCGAGAAGCTGCCGCGCTTCTTCCACGACAAGGCCCGGCGCACCGAAGAATATGCCCGCGGCTTCTGGACGGGCGGGACGATGTTCGAGGAACTCGGCTTCTACTATGTCGGGCCGATCGACGGGCACAATCTCGACCACCTGCTGCCGGTACTGCGCAATGTCCGCGATGCCGAGACCGGGCCGATCCTCGTCCATGTCGTGACGCAGAAGGGCAAGGGCTACGCCCCGGCCGAAGCCAGCGCCGACAAGTATCATGGCGTCGTCAAGTTCGACCCGGTGACGGGACTGCAGGCCAAGGCACCGGCGAACGCGCCGAGCTACACTGCGGTCTTCGCCAATGCGCTGATCAAGGAGGCGCGCGAGGACGACAAGGTAGTCGCCGTCACGGCCGCCATGCCGTCCGGCACCGGCCTCGATGCCTTCGGCAAGGAATTCCCCGCCCGCACCTTCGATGTCGGCATTGCCGAGCAGCATGCGGTGACCTTCGCGGCCGGGCTCGCAACCGAGGGCTACAAGCCGTTCGTCGCGATCTACTCGACCTTCATGCAGCGTGCCTATGACCAGATCGTCCACGACGTCGCGCTGCAGAAGCTGCCGGTGCGCTTCGCGCTCGACAGGGCCGGGCTCGTCGGCGCGGACGGCGCCACCCATGCCGGCTCCTTCGACATCGCCTATCTCGCCTGCCTGCCCGACATGGTGGTGATGGCCGCGGCCGACGAGGCCGAGCTGACGCACATGGTCGCGACCGCGGCAGCTTATGACGACGGCCCGATCGCCTTCCGCTATCCGCGTGGCGAGGGCGTCGGCGTCGAGATCCCGGACGTCGGCGTGCCCTTGGAGATCGGCAAGGGCCGCATCCTGCGCGAGGGCAGTCGCGTCGCCCTGCTTTCGCTCGGCACGCGCCTCGCCGAGGCGCTCAAGGCTGCCGACCTGCTGGCTCAGCGCGGGCTTTCGACGACGGTCGCCGATGCACGCTTCGCCAAGCCGCTCGACGAGGAGCTGATCCTCAAGCTGGCCCGCGACCATGAGATCCTGATCACGATCGAGGAAGGCTCGGTCGGCGGCTTCGGCAGCCATGTCCTGCATCTGCTCGCCCGCAGCGGCGCGCTCGATGCCGGGCTGAAGGTGCGCACGCTGACGCTGCCCGACGCCTATCAGGACCATGACAAGCCGGATGCGATGTATGTCGCGGCGGGCCTCGACGCCGCGGGCATCGTCGCAGCCGTCGATGGCGCGCTCGGGACGCCGAACGCCGTCAAGCGCGCCTGATCCTGCCTCGATGAAAAGCCGCGCGGACCAGTTGCTCGTCGAGCGCGGCTTCTTCGAAAGCCGGGCGCGCGCACAGGCCGCAATCGCCGCCGGGCTCGTCAGCGCCAATGGCCGGCCCGTGCGCAAGGCCTCCGAGATGGTGGCCCATGATGCGGAGCTGAAGGCGGAGGCGCCTCACCCTTATGTTTCTCGCGGCGGCCTCAAGCTCGCGGGCGCGCTCGACACCTTCGGCTTCGATCCGCAGGGCCTCGTCTGCCTCGATGTCGGCTCGTCGACCGGCGGTTTCACCGACCTCCTGCTGAAGCGGGGCGCGCGCCATGTCGTCGCCGTCGATGTCGGGCGCGATCAGCTCCATGCCTCGCTGCGCTGCGATCCGCGCGTCAGCAGCTTCGAAGGTCAGGACATCCGCACGTTGCCGCCGGACGCCCTGCCCGAGCGGCCGGGCTTCGCCGCGATCGACGTCAGCTTCATCTCGCTCAGGCTGGTGCTACCGGCCGTGGCGGCCCTGCTCGCGCCGGCTGCCGGGATCGCGGCGCTGATCAAGCCGCAGTTCGAGGCAGGCCGCGCCGCCCTGAAGAAGGGGATCGTCCGGGACGAGGCGATCCAGCATCAGGTCTGCGACGACATCGTCACCGTGCTGCGGGCACTCGGTTTCGCAGTCGAGGGTCCCGTCCCTTCCCCGATCGAAGGTGGCGACGGGAACCGGGAATTTCTGGTCGGAGCCCGACGGAAGGCGTGATCAGCGCGCCAGCAGCGCGTCGATCTGCGCCTGCAGGGCTGTATCCTCGAAGGCGGCGATGTCGATCGCGCCATTGGCGTTGATGAACTGGGTGGCACGGCCGATCTGCCGACGCAGGGCATCGCTTGCCACATCGAGGATCATCGGCAGTTCCTTCGGCTGCGGGATTTCGGCGAGCAGCGCCGTCACCGTCCGCACCAGCCGCGTCATCGACAGGCAGACGTCCTCGAACGACCGCGCCCTCGTGGGGTCGAGACGATCATAGGCCGCCAGCGCGGACGCCGCACAGCGCAATGGCGAGGCGCGGAAATGCTCGCGATAGCTGATGCTTTGCCAAGCCTGAAGATCGGCGACGAGCTCCTCGTCCATGCCGGCCATCTCGATCAGCATCAGGGCTTCGCTGTAGCGGTTCAGGAAATCGGTCGAGAGGCGGGGAGCGTCGACGCTTCCAGCCAGCCCCGCCGGCGCCTCGGCCAGCACATTCGTCGCGATGGCACTCATCTTCTGCCTCGAATCGGCGCGACTATGTTTGGCCAACCGGAAAGAAAGTGTTGATCTGACCGCCTCGTCTCGACGTAAACAGCAGCCATGTGCGGACGCTACGCGATCACCCTGCCCCCCGATGCGATGCGCGAGGCCTTCGGCTATCGCGAGCGGCCCAACTTCCCGCCGCGCTACAACATCGCGCCGACGCAGCCAGTGCCGGCCGTGCTCGCGCATGAGGGAGCACCGCATTTCCTGCTGATGCGCTGGGGTTTCATTCCGGGCTGGGTGAAGGACGCGAAGGACTTCCCGCTTGTCATCAACGTGCGCAGCGAGAGCGCGGCGGAGAAGCCGTCCTTCCGCAACGCGCTCAACCGCCGGCGCTGCCTGCTGCCCGCCGATGCCTTCTACGAGTGGCGGCGCAGCGGGACCGGACGGCAGGCCAAGAGCGAGGCCTTCCTTTTCTGCCGGCCCGACCGTGGCTTCTTCGCCTTCGCCGCACTATGGGAGACCTGGCATTCGCCGGATGGCTCCGAGATCGACACGGTCGCGATGATCACCGGCCCTGCGAACGGCCTGATGGCGGCCATCCACCATCGCTGCCCGGTCATTCTCGATCCGCGCGACTACAACGCATGGCTCGATCCGCAGGCCGCGCCCGAGCAGATCGGGCGTCTGCTGAAGCCGCCGCCGGACGATCTGCTCGAAGCGGTCGCCATCGGCAACGCCGTCAACAAGGTCGCCAATGACGGACCCGAGGTGCAACTGCCCCTCGGCGACCTGCCGCAGGAGCAGGCGCCCGAAGAACCGAAACGCCATGCGCGCAAAGCGACCCGGCCTCCCGCAGATGACGGGCAAGGCAGCCTGTTCTAGCGCCGGATTCGTGCTCTGATCGTCGGCAGAAGACGACGAGGAGACGCGAAGATGCACGGCCGCCGCCCCACAATGACCTCGCGCCACGGCATGGTCGCCGCGGCCCATCCACTGGCGGCGCAGGCCGGCGCGAGGCTGCTGGCGCAGGGCGGCAACGCCTTTGACGCCGCAGCCGCCACCGCGGCCGCGCTCAACGTGGTCGAGCCCTTCATGTCGGGGCTTGCCGGCATGGGCCTCTCGACGATGTGGGTCGCGGCCGAGAAGCGAGTGCGCGTGCTCGATTTCGTGCCCCCGATCCCGGCGAGCTTCCCGGCCGACCGGTTCAGCAAGCGCACCGATCTGGAGCGCGGCCCGCTCGCCGTGGCCTCGCCGGGCAATCTCGCCGGCTGGTGCGAGCTGGTGAAGACCTATGGCCGCAAGTCGCTGGCCGAGGTCTTCGCGCCGGCCATCGCGCTGGCTCGCGACGGCTTCGCCCTTGCCGAGTTTGGCGCGGCGGAGTTCGAAGAGAATGATCCGCTGCTGAAGGACCGGCCTGCGCTCTATCCGGCCTGGTCGCAGAATTATCAACCCGATGGCGCCCTGCATCTCGGCTCGGTGCTCGTCCAGTCCGATCTCGCGAGGACGCTGAGCGAGATCGCCGAGAAGGGACCGGACCATTTCTATCGCGGCGTGCTCGGCGAGAAGGTCATCGCCCATCTGCAGGCGCTCGGCGGCTCATTGACCATGGCCGATCTCGCGGCGGTCAAGACGGTCTGGCGCGAGCCGATGGCGGCGAGCTTCAGGGGGCTCTCCGTGCATGTACCGCCGCCGCCATGCGAGGGCTTCCAGTTCCTGCTGACCTTGCGCCTGCTCGACGGGATCGATCTTGCATCCAGGCAGCAGGACGGGCCTGATCATCTCGACCTCGTCTATCGCGCGATCCGCCTCGCGGCGGGCGAGCGCATCGCCCATAACAACCCCTCGCCGGAGAAACTCGCCGAGATCATGTCCGAGGCTTCGGTCGCGCGGCTGCGCCAGCGCCTCACCGACGGCAAGCCGGTGACCGGTCCGACCGAGCAATGGGTGCCACAGGACAAGGAAGACCCGGCGCACACCACCTCGCTCTCGATCGCCGACAGCGAGGGCAACCTGATCTGCATCACGCAGAGCCTCGGCAGCCCCTTCGGCAGCGGCGTCGTCGTGCCCGGCACGGGGCTCTGTTTCAACAACTTCCTGTACTGGGCCGACGTGCAGCCCGGCAGCCCCAACCGCTCCAAGCCCGGCGACGAATTGCCGATGTGCATGTCGCCCTCGCTCTCCACCCGCGACGGCAAGCCGGTGCTCGCGCTCGGCACGCCCGGCAGCTACGGCATCATGCAGACGCAGGCGCAAGCCATGGTCCAGCACCTCGTTTACGGCCTGCCCCTGCAGGAGGCGATCGAGGCGCCCCGGGCGCGCCTCTGGGACGGCCGCCTCGTCGAGATCGAAAATCGCATCGCTCCGGGGACGATCGCCGAGCTGGTCCGGCGCGGGCATGATGCGCGAGCCTTCGATGTCGGCTGGACGATGCGCTGCGGCGGCATGCAGGCAGTCGCGATCGACGCTGTGACCGGTGTGTTCACCGGCGCCGCCGACCCGCGCCGTGACGGCTACGTCGCGACGCCGTAGGGCGCGCGGCCTTCGCACGACACACTCCCG
>NZ_JBIWYK010000164.1:0-6473 GCF_044752385.1 Allobosea sp. CER48
CGATTGTTCCCGAAATCCCACGCAGGGGAACGCTTGGCGGTCCTTCCGGGTTTGATGATCGCCGGCGCCATCGCGGCGGATATGGGGGAGCGTCCATTCATGAACATCGTCAGCAAGCCGGGGCGGCTGGGCACTCCATGCCTGGCCTGCCCGTTGCGCCTGAAGCCCGCCTTCAAGGACAAGACCGACGACGAGATTCGCTTCATCCAGGCGATGAAGCTCGATCACCGCCCGCTGCCGGCCGGGGCCGACATCATCCACCCCGGTCAGGAGGATGCCGAACTGTACACGCTCTATTCGGGTTGGGCCTTCCGCTACAAATCGCTGCCCGATGGTCGCCGCCAGATCCTGAACTTCCTGTTGCCCGGGGATCTCGTCGGGATGCAGGCCTCACTGCTGAGCGCAGCCGAGCATGGCATCGAAGCGCTCACCGATGTCGAGCTCTGCGTCTTTCCGCGCCGGCGGATCTGGGATCTTTTCGTCAAGATGCCGTCGCTGGCCTACGAACTGGCCTGGCTCAGTTCGCGCGAGGAGGGGCTGGTCGACGACAATCTGATGTCGGTTGGGCAGCGCAATGCCGGGGAGCGCATCGCCGCGCTTATCATCTCGCTCTACCACCGCGCCGATGCACTGGGACTGGTGACGAACGACAGCTTCGCCTTTCCGCTGTCGCAGCAGCAGCTCGCCGACGCGCTCGGGCTGTCCCTTGTCCACACCAGCAAGACCTGGTCGCGGCTGCGCAAGGCCGGGCTGTTCTCATTGTCCGGCGGTCGCCTGACGCTGCTCAATCCCCGCCTCACGGCACATATGGCCTCGGTCTTCGATCAGAGCTCCGCTCTCAGGCCATTGATCTGACAGGTTTTTGGTCGCCATATGGAAAAGAGCTTGGCGGGCGGGCGGTCTTGACCCCATATGCGCCGCAGGTAACGTTCGGCTGCGTCAGACTCGTCGTCCGGACGGCGATCAAGGGGTGCCATGTCTTCGACGGTTCGTCATCGTCCGCGTGCAACGTCGCTTGCCGCCCGCCTCGGTCAGTCCCGGGTGGCGTCGCGGATCGAGGGCGAGGTGCGGGTGACGGCGGCCGATCTGGTCGACAGCGTCGCCGAGGCCAAGCTCAAGGTTGCCGCGGTCCGTTACAAGGTCGAGAGCGAAGTCCGCAGTACGGCCGAGAAGTTCAAGAGCCGGGTCAGCGAGGCCAAGGCCAAGCTCGGCGACGAGGCGCGCTTCATCAAGTCCTGGATCGACGATCCGCTTCGCACCGGTTCGGTGACGCCGTCCAGCCCGGCCCTGGCCCGGCGGATGGCATCCTATGTCGACCCGGCGCAGCCGGGCCCGGTCATCGAGATCGGCCCGGGCACCGGCCCCGTCACCGAGGCGCTGATCGAGCGCGGCATCGATGAGGGCAGGCTGATCCTCGTCGAGTACAGCCCGGAATTCTGCGAGCTGCTGCGCCAGCGCTTCCCGCGGGCGACGATCGTTCAGGGCGATGCCTACGCGCTTTCCGAGACGCTGGCCGGCCATCTGCAGGAGAAGGCGATCGCGCTGGTCTCGAGCCTGCCACTGTTCAACCGCCCGCCGGCCACGCGTTCGGCTCTGGCGAAGGAGGCGTTCCCGCTCCTCGTCGATGGCGCACCCTTCATCCAGTTCACCTATTCGGTGATCTCGCCGATCCCCCGCAAGGGCTCGGGCCTGAAGGCCTCGGTCTCGGACTGGGTCCTGCGCAACATCCCGCCGGCACGGGTCTGGGTTTATCGCCAGAATCGTTGATATATCGGCGTTTTGGCATTCCCGCTCTGCACGCAACGCGCGATTCGCGCCGCTTTCCTCACCGAATCGTAACACCTCGCTGCTAGGCCGCATCTGCGACCGGGTGTTCTGCTGGCCTGCTCGCCAGAGGACCGGATCAGCCGATGAGTGCGCCAGTCCTCCGCTTCAGCCTGCCGCGCTGGCGCATTACGCGCTGGCTTGCGGACGCTGGCCCGGATGTCCCGCCCGAGATCCGGATCGCATTGGTGGGCAGCCTGTACGGCACGTTGCCGATCTTCGCCGGCGGCGTCATCAATTCGTTGGCCGTGTCCTTCCTGATCGCCTGGCGCATCCCGACGCTGCCCTTCACGCTGTGGTGCGCGTTCGAGGTGGTTTGCTGCTTCGTGCGCCTGTGCGTCCTGATTTCGGCGCGCAAACGGGCCGAGCGCGGCCAGTCGACACCGACGGACATCTATCTCCTGCTCGGCGTGGCCTGGGCGGCCGGCATCGGGGCCGGCACCTTCCTCAGCCTGATGAGCGGCGACTGGGTCGCGGCGGCACTCGCCTGCCTGTCGGCCGCTGCCATGGTCGGCGGCATCTGCTTTCGGAATTTCGCCGCCCCGCGGATGGCGGGCGTGATGATCGCGCTGACCCTCGGTCCCTGCGTGCTTGCGGCGCCGTTCCTGTCCGAGCCGATGATGCTGATCACCTTCATGCAGATTCCGTTCTACCTCTTCAGCATGACGGTGGCGGCCTACAAGCTGAACGGGATGCTGATTTCGACCATGCGGGCCGAGCGCGAGAACGCCTTCCACGCGCGGCATGACATCCTTACCGGGCTGTCGAACCGGGCGGGGCTGGCAAAGGCCTTCGCCGCGAGGTTCGACAGCGAGGCGCCTCCAAAGGGGCTGGCGCTCGTCTATCTCGATCTCGACGGCTTCAAGGCCGTCAATGACAGCTTTGGCCATATGGCGGGAGATGCCCTACTGCAGCTGGTGGCCGAGAGGCTGCGCGGCCTCGTTCGCGCGTCCGACATTGCGGCGCGCATCGGCGGCGACGAATTCGTCGTGCTCTCCGAGCAGACCGAGCGGACGCAGCTGCAGCGCTTCGGCGAGCGGATCGTCCGGGAGATCTCCGAGCCCTATGAGCTGGATAGCGGGCACACGCTCAATATCGGCGCGTCGGTCGGCATCGCGCTCGCTCCCGAGCACGGCCGCGACATGAACAGCCTGATGTCGGCGGCCGATGCCGCGCTGTACCAGGCCAAATCGCGGGGCAAGTCGCTCTGCGTCATCGCCTCCCAGCGGCCGATGATCGAGAGCGCGTCGCCCGGCGCGGCGCTGCGCCTACAGTGACGCCCCTCCGGCGGCCACGCGGCTCGCTGCTTCCCGGCTTGACCCACCGGCCGGCTTGAGGCTTGCCTGAGATCCGCACCAGCCGGGAGGGTTGAGCGTGGCGGATATCGCGCGGCTGGTCCGCGACATTGCCGACGAGATGCGCGAGGCCGACGGGCGCGGCGAGGTCGCGATCTACATCCCGCCGCTCGCCCGCATCGATCCCAGGCAGTTCGGGCTCTGCGTGGTGACGGCGGACGGCCAGGTCCACGCCGCCGGCGACAGCGACGAGCCCTTCTCGATTCAGAGCGTCTCCAAGGTCTTCGCCCTGACCCAGGCGCTCGGCAAGGTCGGCGATACGCTCTGGCGCCGGGTTGGCCGCGAGCCATCCGGCACGCCTTTCAATTCCATCGTCCAGCTCGAGCGCGAGCAGGGCGTGCCGCGCAACCCGTTCATCAACGCCGGCGCGCTGGTTGTCGCCGACGTCAATCTCGCGGGCCACGAGCCGCGCGTCGCCATCGGCGAATTGCTGCGCTTTCTTCGCTATCTCGCCGACGACGACACCATCATCATCGACGAAGCCGTTGCGCGGGCGGAGCAGGCCACCGGCTTCCGCAATATCGCGCTGGCCAACTACATGAAGGCGTTCGGCAACATCTCGCATGCGCCCGAGCTGACGCTTGGCGTCTATTTCCATCAATGCGCCATCGCCATGAGCTGCCGACAGCTCGCCATGGCCGGGCGATTCCTCATGCATGGCGGGCTCTACGAGCCCGGGGGCCCGCGTGTCGTGTCGGCCCAGCGCGCGCGGCGCATCAACGCACTGATGCTGACCTGCGGCCACTACGACGCCTCGGGCGATTTCGCCTTCCGCGTCGGCCTGCCCGGCAAATCCGGCGTCGGCGGCGGCATTCTCGCCATCGCCCCGGGCAAGGCCGCGATCGCGGTCTGGTCGCCCGGCCTCAACGCCAACGGTAATTCCCTGCTCGGCACGCTCGCTTTGGAGCGGCTGGCCGAGGCAACGGGCTGGTCGGTGTTTGCGGGCTAGCGGCGGGAACCGCTAGCTGCGCAATCCCGGCGCTTCCTGCCCGGTGCGGGCGACATACTCGGTATAGCCGCCGCCATAGGCATGGACGCCGTCCGGCGTCAGCTCCAGCAGGCGGTTGGACAGCGCGGCGAGGAAATGCCGGTCGTGGCTGACGAAGAGCATCGTGCCCTCGTAGTTCGAGAGCGCGGTGATCAGCATTTCCTTGGTGGCGATGTCCAGATGGTTGGTCGGCTCGTCCAGCACCAGGAAATTCGGTGGGTCATAGAGCATCATCGCCATGACCAGACGCGCCTTCTCGCCGCCTGACAGCACGCGACAGCGCTTCTCGACATCGTCGCCGGAGAAGCCGAAGCAGCCGGCGAGCGAGCGGAGCGAGCCCTGCCCGGCCTGCGGGAAACGGTCCTCCAGCGCCTCGAAAACGGTGCGCTCGCCGTCGAGCACCTCCATGGCGTGCTGGGCGAAATAGCCGAGCTTGACGCTGGCGCCGATGTTGACCGTGCCGGTATCGGGCTCGGCCGAGCCGGTAACGAGCTTCAGAAGCGTCGACTTGCCGGCGCCGTTGACGCCGAGCACGCACCAGCGCTCCTTGCGCTGGATCTGGAAGTTCAGCCCGTCATAGATGCTGCGGCTGCCATAGGCCTTGTGCACGTTCTTCAGGCTGACCACGTCGTCGCCCGAGCGCGGCGCCGGCTGGAACTCGAAGGCGACGGTCTGGCGCCGCCGCGGTGGCTCGACGCGCTCGATCTTGTCGAGCTTCTTGACGCGGCTCTGCACCTGAGCGGCGTGCGAGGCGCGGGCCTTGAAGCGCTCGATGAAGGCGATTTCCTTGGCGAGCATCGCCTGCTGGCGTTCGAATTGCGCCTGCATCTGCTTTTCGGCCAGTGCGCGCTGCTGCTGGTAGAACTCGTAATCGCCGGAGTAGCTCGTCAGCGCGCCACCATCGATCTCGATGATCTTGCCGACGATGCGGTTCATGAACTCGCGGTCGTGCGAGGTCATCAGCACGGCGCCGTCATAGTTCTTGAGGAAGGATTCCAGCCAGATCAGGCTTTCGAGGTCGAGATGGTTCGACGGCTCGTCGAGCAGCATCGCGTCCGGGCGCATCAGCAGGATACGCGCGAGCGCGACGCGCATCTTCCAGCCGCCGGAGAGGCCGCCGACATCGCCCTCCATCATCTCCTCGCTGAAACCGAGGCCGGCCAGAACCTCGCGCGCCCGGCCGTCCAGCGCATAGCCGTCGAGTTCCTCGAAGCGGCCCTGTACCTCGCCATAGCGGGCGATGATCTCCTCCATCTCGTCGACCCTGTCGGGATCGACCATGGCGGCTTCGAGTTCGGCAAGCTCGGCCGCGACCGTGCTGACCGGGCCGGCGCCGTCCATCACTTCGGCGACGGCGCTGCGCCCGGCCATCTCGCCGACATCCTGGCTGAAATAGCCGATGGTGATGCCGCGATCGGTCGAGACCACGCCTTCGTCGGGCGCTTCCTCGCCGGTGATCATCCGGAACAGTGTGGTCTTTCCGGCGCCGTTCGGCCCGACCAGCCCAACCTTCTCGCCCTTCAGCAGCCCGGCCGAGGCCTCGATGAAGACGATCTGTTTTCCGTTCTGCTTGCTGATGTTCTCGAAGCGAATCATGCGTTTGAAAAACCTTGGAGCGGTGCGTCCCGTGCCACTAAGCCATCGGGAGCGGGCAGGAAAGGCGGCGCGAGGCCGCGATCAGGCTGAAAGGGAGGCGCTGCGCGCGTCCGCGGCACTGAGGAGATCGGCGGGCGTGAGCGCGATCTGCAGGCCGCGCTGGCCGCCATTGACGTAGACCAACGTCTCGCCGGAGGCGGCGTGGTCGATGATCGTCGGCAGCTTGCGCTTCTGCCCGAAGGGGCTGACGCCGCCGACCTTGTAGCCGGTCAGCCGCTCGGCATCCGGAACCGGCATCATCGCCGCCGACTTGCCGCCGAAGGCCGCGGCGACCTTCTTCATGCTGGCCTCGCGGTCGGAGGCGAGCACGATGCAGACCGGCTTGCCGTCGACCTGCGCGATAAGCGTCTTGAGCACGCGCTGCGCCGGCGCACCCAGCGCTTCGGCAGCCTGCAGTCCGACGCGCTCGGCATTCGGGTCATAATCATAGGTATGAAGCTCGAAGCTGATCCCGAGCTTCTTCAGCGCCAATGTGGCGGGGGTCGTCTGGGCCATGGTCTCGAGCCTGTCCGGGCTGTCGGAACGGACGCAGCCACGAGGAACTGCGCCATCGAAGCCCAGTACCCGCTCATCGGCGGCTTGGAAAGCAAGGCGCGCCGGTTGCCGGCCGCCGTTACCGCTTCACCACGCGGGCGCCGGGCACGGGTTCG
>NZ_JBIWYK010000165.1:0-6414 GCF_044752385.1 Allobosea sp. CER48
ATGCAGGCCCTCGATCAAGCCGACGCCGCCTTCAGCCAGAGCCGCCCCCAGCTGCATTACAACCGCCAGCGACAGCACCGCGCCCCGCCGCGCCGACAATGGCGCCGGCCGCGCCGACGTTCCCGCAGCTCACAGTGAGAGGCTCGCCCCGCCCGCGACGAACGACGCAAGCTTGGCTGATGCGTCTGACCTACGCCGGAACGGTGAGCGTCATCCCATCGAACGCGACGTCGATGTCGTCCGGCAAGCGGCCGGATAGATTGGCGTAGTCCAGATCGACGTGGAGATTCGTCAGGATCGCGCGCCGCGGCTTCAGCAGCGCGATCGTTTCGAGCGATCGCGCGAGATGGAAATGACTGACATGCGGCGTCTCGCGCAGGCAGTCGAGGATGAGCATGTCGAGACCGGCCATCGTTTCCATGGCCGCCGGCGGGATCAGGCTGACATCCGGCAGATACGCAAGGCCGCCAAAGCGGAAGCCGAGCGCTTCGTAATTCGGCCCATGCTCGACGCGGAAAGGCAGTGCCTCGATCGCCCCACCCGCTCCATCGATGGTCTGGCTTCGTCCCGCGCCGATCTGGTCCAGTTCGAGGATCGGCGGATAGTAGCTGCCGGCAGGCGTTTCGAAGAGGTAGCCGAAGCGCGAGCGCAGCGAAGCTTCGGTGGCAGTGTCCGCATAGACCCGGATGCGCTGTCCCGCATGCAGAACGAGCGCGCGCAGGTCGTCGATACCGTGGGTATGGTCGGCATGGTCATGCGTCATCAGCACGCCGTCGAGCGCGGGAACCTCGGCCGAAAGCAACTGCTCGCGCAGGTCCGGCGAGGTGTCGACGAGCACGCGCGTCGTGCCGTTCCGACCGGAGCGCGTCAGCAGGATCGAGCACCGTCGCCGGCGGTTCTTGGGATTGACGGGGTCACAGGCGCCCCAGCCGGAACCGGGCCGCGGCACGCCACCTGAGGAACCGCAGCCGAGGATCGTGACAGTCAGCGTCATGGCGCGGGGTCAGGCGACCTGCGCCACCGGCGCGGCGTGGTCCATCTTCCAGTAGCAGCGCCGGGCGTTCTCGGTCGTGATCCGCGCCGCCTCCTCGAAGGATACGCCGATCGCGCCTCCCAGAACCTTTGCCGTTTCAACAACATAGGCTGGCTCGTTGCGCTTGCCCCGGAACGGCACCGGAGCGAGATAGGGTGCGTCCGTCTCGACCAGCAGGCGTTCGCGCGGAACCATCCGGGCGATGCGGCGCAGGTTCTCCGAGGTCTTGAAGGTCAGGATGCCGGAGAAGGAAACGTAGAAGCCGAGCTCGACGCCGGCCATGGCGAGCGCCTCGCCGGCGGTGAAACAATGCAGGATCGCCGGGAAGGCGCCCTTTTCGGTTTCCTCGCGCAGGATCGCGATCATGTCGTCATCCGCCTCGCGGGCGTGGATGACGAGCGGCAGCCGCGTGATGCGGGCCGCAGCGATATGGGTGCGCAGCCCCTGCGCCTGCGCTTCGCGCGGGCTCGAATCGTAGTGATAATCGAGGCCGGCCTCCCCGATCGCGACGCAGCGCGGATGGCGCGACAGCTCGGCCAGCCGCTCGGCGGTAACGTCGAGTTCCTCATGCGCCTGATGCGGATGCGTCCCGACGGAGAACCAGACCGACGGAAAGCGCTCCGCGATCCCCGCGTAATCCGCGAAGCGCGCGACCCGGGTCGAGATCGTGACCATCCGGCCGACGCCAGCGGCTTCCGCCCGCGCGACATAGGTCGGCAGTTCCGCAGCGAAGTCCGGAAAGTCGAGATGGCAATGCGTGTCGATGACCATCACGCCGCCTGACCGTCCTCGGGCTCGACATAGCGCGGGAAGACCCCGCTCGGCGCCGGCAGCGGCGTGCCGCTGGCCAGGCGGCCGGATTCTCCCAGCGCGGCGAAGTTGCGCGCCGCGGCGGGCACGCCGAGCAGGTCGAGCAGCTTGCCTGCGGAGACCGGCATCACCGGCTGCACCAGGATCGCGACCTGCCGGATCACCTCGACCGTGACATAGAGCACGGTATCGCGTCGTGCCGGATCGGTCTTGGTCAGGCGCCAGGGTTCGTTGGCGGCGAAGTAGCGGTTGGCCTCCGCGACTACGGCCCAGATGTCGGCCAGGACCGTATGGAGGGCGAAGTCCTTCATCGCCTCGCGCGCCTTGTCCAGCGCGCCATCGGCCATGGTGAGCATCGCTTCGTCGGCTTGCGTCAGCGTTCCGCGCGGCGGCACCCTGCCCTCGCAGTTCTTGGCGATCATCGACAGCGAACGCTGCGCCAGGTTGCCGAGATCATTGGCGAGATCGGCGTTGATCCGCCCGACGATGGCGTCATGGCTGTAGTTGCCGTCCTGGCCGAAGGAAACCTCGCGCAGGAAGAAATAGCGGAGCTGGTCGACGCCATAGGTCTCGGCCAGGCCGAACGGATCGACCACGTTTCCGAGCGACTTCGACATCTTCGTGCCCTTGTTCAACAGAAAGCCGTGGCCGAAGACTCGCTTCGGCAAGGGCAGACCCGCCGACATCAGGAAGGCCGGCCAGTACACCGTGTGGAAGCGCACGATGTCCTTGCCGATGATGTGGACATCGGCCGGCCAGTAATGCGCGCGCGCGTTCGCCGCATCGGGGAAGCCCGTGCCGGTGAGATAGTTGTTGAGCGCGTCGACCCAGACATACATCACATGCTTCGGGTCGCCCGGGACCGACAGGCCCCAGTCGAAGGTGGTGCGGCTGATCGACAGGTCCTCGAGCCCGCCCTTCACGAAGGAGACGATCTCGTTCTTCCGCGTCTCCGGCGAAATGAAGTCCGAAACGTCCTCGTACAGCTTCAGCAGCGCATCCTGATACTTAGCGAGGCGGAAGAAATAGCTCTCCTCCTCGACCCATTCGACCGGGGTGCCCTGCCCGCCGAGGCGCGTGCCGTCGGGCTGGAGCGTGGTTTCCTCCTCGCCGTAGAAGGCTTCGTCGCGGACCGAATACCAGCCTGAATACTTGGCGAGATAGATATCGCCATTGGCCTCCATGCGCCGCCAGAGCTCGTCGGTCGAGACCTTGTGGTCCGGATCGGTCGTACGGATGAAGCGATCGAAGGAGCAGCCCAGCGTCTGCTCCATCTCCTGGAAGCGCGCCGCGATCTTGTCGACGAATTCCTTCGGTGACAGGCCGTTCTGGGCGGCCGTGCGCTGCACCTTCTGGCCGTGCTCGTCGGTTCCGGTCATGGCGAAGACGTCGTAGCCGTCGAGCCGCTTGAACCGCGCGATCGCGTCCGCGGCCACCATCTCATAAGCGTGGCCGATATGCGGCGGCCCGTTGGTGTAGTGGATAGCGGTCGTCAGGTAGAATTTCGGGGCGGTTGCCATCGTCTGTCCGAGAGCTTCGCTTCACGCTGCGCGCGAGCGGGAAACCGCAGCCGACAGATCATGAAACATCGTCATCACCAGCGGTCGACGATCGAGATTATAGGTCTCGACCTCTCGCGCCTGCTGTCCAAGCTTTTCCCATACCTCCGCAAGCGGTGCAAGGCGCGCCGGTTGCGCCGCAGCATGCGCGTGGAGATGGTCAGAGATCCAGCCCTGCACCGTCTCGATCATCACCGCGAAATCGCGCTCCCCGGCCTTGCCGGCGACATCCTCGGCCAGCGCGAGCAAAGCCGGCACATCGACCTGCGGCAGCGCATCGAGCCGCGCACGCACCGCTTCGACCAGCGACAGCGTCTCCGGATCGACATAGGTGAGCGCGCGCCGGACCGATCCCTCGGCAAGGCTCGCCGCGCGGCGCAGCGCCGAACCGTCGAACGGCGCATCCATGCGCTCCAGTGCAATTCGCCCGGCTTCGACCACGCCGGCTTCATCCAGCGGAGCGAAGGTCAGGAGCCGGCAGCGCGAGCGGATGGTCGGCAACATCCGCCCCGGCGCATGGGCAACGATCAGGAACAGTGCCTGCGGCGGCGGCTCCTCCAGGAGCTTCAGCAGCGCGTTGGCAGCGGAACGTTCCATGTCCTCGGCGGAGTCGACGATGCAGACCCGCCAGCCGCCCTCGGCAGCGCTCGCCCCGAAGCGATCGATCACGCGCCGGACCAGGTCGACAGGGATGTTGCTCGTATAGCTCTTGCCGTCCGGCTTCGGCACGCGACGCAGCACATGCAGATCGGGATGCGACCGCGCCATCACACGCCGTGAGGCTGGATCGCCCTCGGGCATGGCGAGACTGGTCGCATGTCCCGCGCGCGTCCGCGGGTCGCCTGCGGCGAGCATGTAACGAGCCGCGCGATAGGCGAAGCTGGCCTTACCGACGCCCTCGGGCCCGCCGAGCAGCCAGGCATGGTGCATGCGGCCGGATGTGAGGGCGTCGAGGAACGCCCGCTCTTGCGAGTCGTGTCCGATCAGGTCCAGCGTCTCGCGCGGATGCGGCGCGATTGGCAGCCGGTCGGGTTCGTCCGTGGTTTCTCGCATCATGCTTCCGGTCTGATCTGAAGGCGCTCGCCCAACGCCTTCCATGCCGCCTCGGCCAGTTCGTCGGGAGGCAACGTCGCATCGAGCACGACGCAGCGCCCGGGCTCGCCGGCGGCGATGTCGAGATAGGCCTGCCGCAGTTTGCGGTGAAAGGCCAGCGTCTCGCCCTCGAAGCGATCGACGGCCTCTCCGGGGCGGCGACGTTTCGCGGCGCGGGCAAGGCCGATCTCGGGATCGAGGTCGAGGATCAGGGTGAGATCCGGCATCACGCCGGCGATCGTGACGGCCTCCAGTTCGGCCAGCAGGGTCCGGTCGATCTGACCGAGCACGCCCTGATATACGCGCGTCGAATCGATGAATCGGTCGCAGATCACCCACTCGCCGCCGTCAAGCGTCGGACGGATCAGGCTGTCGATATGGTCGATACGCGCGGCCGAGAACATCAGCGCCTCGGCGAACGCGCCATAGTCCTTGGCCTGCCCGGCCAGGATCATCTCGCGAATGGCTTCGGCCTTGGGCGAGCCACCGGGCTCCCGCGTCGTCCGGGTCGGGCAGCCGGCCTCGCCGAGCCGGGCGGCCAAGGCGCGCGCCAGCGTCGACTTGCCGGCGCCCTCGCCGCCTTCGAGGGTGATGAAACGTCCCTTGCCCACGGTGCCCCGCTCAGCTCCGGCCCAACGCCTTGCGGACCCAACCCGTCGTCGCCTCGAACAGCGCATCGAGCGCACGGCTCTGCAGCGTGCCGGCCCGCACGGTTTCGGCCGCGTAGAGCGGCACGTCCAAGGTCTTGATGTCGCCGCGGGTCACCACGAGCCGGGCAATTTCGGCCCCTTCCTGCACAGGGACCGTCAGCGGGCCGCGATAGACGATGCGGGCGGCCAGACGCTCGGTGCTCCCCCGCGGCATCAGCAGGCTGACAGCTCCCTTGCTCCGCAAGGCGACGCGCCCCTTCTCGCCGCCGTAGACGCTGGCGTCGCCGACCGTCTCGCCATCCGCGAAAAGCTGCCGGCGCTCGAATGCGCGGAAGCCCCATTCCAGAAGCTTGCGCGCCTCGCTCGCCCTATCCCGCGCCGTCTTGAGGCCGTTGACGACCACGACGAGGCGCTGCCCGTTCTGGACGGCAGAGCCGACCAAGCCGAAACCCGACTCGTCGATATTCCCCGTCTTCAGCCCATCGGCGCCGATATCCATCGTCAACAGCGGGTTGCGGTTCTGCTGGCGGATCTTGTTCCAGGTGAATTCGCGCTGGCCGAAGATCTTGTAGAGCTCCGGATAGGTCTTGATGATGTGGTCGGCGAGCAGGGCAAGCTCGCGCGCCGTTACCCGCTGCTGCGGATCGGCCATGCCGGTCGCATTGCGGAATACGGATTTCGTGAAACCCAGCGCCCTCACCCGCTCGGTCATGATCCGACCGAACGTGGCCTCGTCCCCGGCAATCGCTTCAGCCAGAGCGATCGAGGCGTCGTTGCCCGACTGGACGATGATGCCTAGGAGGATGTCGGAAAGCTTGATGCGGCTGTTGACGATGGCGAACATCGCCGAGCCGCCGGAAGGCGCGCCGCCCTTGCGCCAGGCATTCTCCGAAATGCCAATCTCGCTGTCGAGCGACAGCCGGCCGGCGCCGATATCCTGGAACGCGACCAGCACGGTGGCCAACTTGGCCATGCTCGCCGGCACCATCAGTTCGTCGGCAGCCTTTTCGTAGAGGACGGCCCCGGTCTCCGAATCGAGCAGAATCGCAAAAGGCGCCTGCGACTGGAAATTCTGGGCATGCGCCGGCCCTGCCAGGACCCCGGCGCACAGCAAAACAAGCGCGCAGACCGCCAGCCGCCACGCCGGCAGCAGCGCCGCGGCAGACAGCTTCGGATGAAGAAAGGCGCTCATGCCTCGATGTGAAGCAGAGCGCCCGGCGTCAGGTCAAGAAGATTGGCTTCAGTTGCGCGTCGGCGGCAGCACGGATTG
>NZ_JBIWYK010000166.1:0-6401 GCF_044752385.1 Allobosea sp. CER48
GCGCCAGCAGCTGCCTCTCGGCCGCCTCGCGCCGCACGCCTTCCAGCAGGTCTCTTGCGACGCCGATTCTGATCCAGTGGGCCGCCAGCGCGGTCATCAGCGGCGCCGGCATCAGGGCCGTAGCGCGCAAGGCGGCCAGCAACGGCGCGCCGTCGGTTCCTTCGGGCATGATCACGAAGGCCGTGCGCAGCCCCGGAGTCAGCACTTTCGACAAGGTCGCGACGTGCCATGTCCGCTCGGGCGCCAATGCTGCGAGGGCCGCAGGCGCATCTCCCGCGAGCGGGCTGTAAGGATCATCCTCGATCAGGATGAGGTCGCGTCGGCGTGCAACGGCGACGAGGTCGAGCCTGCGCCTCTCGGATATGGTCACGCAGGTCGGGTTCTGGAGCGTGGGCGTCAGCGCGAAGAGCCGCGCTCCGGAGCGCAGCGCCGCGTCGTCGAGCGCGTCCGGCAGCGGTCCGTCGGCATCGCTTGCGACCGGAGCCATCGCGAGTCCGCGCTGCCGAGCCGCGCCGATCAGCCCGGGATAGGTCAAAGGTTCCGTCAGGATCGTGTCGCCCGGCCGGGCCAGCAGCGACAGGAGCGCGTTCAGCGCGGCCTGGGCCCCCGGTGCGACCGCGATACGCTGCGGAATGACCGGGCCCAGCAAGGGCGCAAGCCATGCTGCGCCGGCTGCACGCTCGGCCAGCGAACCGGCGCCGCCATGATAGTTCATCAACTGGTCGGCATCGCTGCGCGCCAGGATCTCGGCGATGCCGCGCTGCATCAGCTCACCCAGGCGCAGCCCCTTCGGAGCGGGCGGGATGGTCATGCTCAGGTCGAGTGCCGGGCCTTCCTGCTCCTGCCTTGACGAGATGAACGAGCCGCGTCCCGTCACCGCGTCGATCAGTCCGCGTTCGCGGGCCTCGCCGAAGGCGCGCGTCACCGTCGTGAGGTCGACCGCGAGATGCTCGGCCAGCCGGCGTTGCGGCGGCAGCCTGTCGCCGGGGCGAAGCAGACCGCCGGCGACGGCATGCTCGAGTTGCGCGACGATCTGCAGATAGCGCGGCCCGGCAGCCGGATCGAGCCGGCTGGTCCAGTGAAGCGATTCGTCGCTGCCGGCGCTGGCCTGAGGCAATTCCATACATTCCCGCAATTGTAGGCGTCGCATAGCGCGGACAAGGCGCGCGCGCCAGTGGCATGCCGTCGGTGTCGGCAGGCCCCGGCGCCAATGCCGCTGGTTGCGGGACGCCGCTCCTGTAAAAGGGCGTTGTCAGCCGGGAGGGAAACACGGAATGGCACGCCTGCGCCTCGATGCGCTCGACCGCAAGATCATTGCGGAGCTGCAGATCAATTCGCGCCTCTCGGTGCAGGATCTTGCCCAGCGGATCGGACTCTCGGCCTCGCCCTGCGCGCGCCGGATCCGCATGCTCGAGGAAGCCGGCGTCATCCAGGGCTATGCCGCGATCATCGACCAGACCAAGGTCGGCCTCCCCATCAGCGTCTTCGTCTCGGTCAAGCTGGAGCGCCAGCGCGAGGACGAGCTCGACCGCTTCTCGCAAGCCGTGGCGCGCTGGCCCGAGGTGGTCGACTGCTACCTGATGACGGGCCAGCGCGACTATCTGCTGCGCATCGTCGTGCGCGACCTGCCGGCCTATGAGCGCTTCCTCAAGGACAAGCTGACCCGCCTCGACGGCGTGGCCTCGATCGAGTCGAGCTTCGCGCTCGGCCAGGTGAAGCGTTCCAGCGCCCTGCCGATCGCGGCGGTGGCGGAGGAGGATTAGGCGGGACAAGGGCGAGCATGACGGCGGAGAACCGTTCAGCGCTCCGCCGAGGCCGCCCAGATATTGATACCGCCATCGACCGCGTGCCTGTCGATCGCCGCCAGCTCCTCGGCCGAGAATTCCGGGTTCTTCAGCGCGGCGACGCAATCCGTGACCTGCTCCGGCCGGCTCGCGCCGATCAGCGCCGAAGTCACGCGCCCGCCGCGCAGCACCCAGGCGATCGCCATCTGGGCGAGGCTCTGGCCGCGCCCGGCCGCGATCTCGTTCAGCGCCGCGATGCTCCTGAGATTGGCCTCGCTCAGGAAGCCGTCGCGGAAGGAGGGCGCCTTCTTGTCGGCGCGGCTGCCGGCCGGCACGCCCTTCAGGTACTTGTCGGTCAGCATGCCCTGAGCCAGTGGCGAGAACACGATCGAACCGATGCCCTCGGCATCGAGCGTGTCGAGCAGCCCGTCCTGCTCGATCCAGCGGTTGAGCATCGAATAGCTCGGCTGGTGGATCAGGCAGGGCGTTCCGAGCCGGCGCAGGATCGCGACCGCCTCCTGCGTGCGCTTCGAGTTGTAGGAGGAGAGGCCGACATAGAGAGCCTTGCCCTGGCGGACGATGGCGTCGAGCGCGCCCATCGTCTCCTCCAGCGGCGTGTTCGGATCGAAGCGGTGCGAATAGAAGATGTCGACATAGTCGAGCTGCATTCGCTTCAGGCTCTGGTCGAGACTGGAGACCAGGTATTTGCGGCTGCCCCATTCGCCATAGGGGCCGGGCCACATCCGGTAGCCGGCCTTGGTCGAGATCACGAGCTCGTCGCGATACCCCGCGAAATCCTGCTTCAGGATCTCGCCGAAGGCGGTCTCGGCCGATCCGGGAGGCGGGCCGTAATTGTTGGCCAGGTCGAAATGGGTGATGCCGAGATCGAAAGCCGTGCGGCAGATCTCGCGCATGTTGGCGTGGCTGCCGGTCTCGCCGAAATTCTGCCAGAGCCCGAGCGAGAGCGCGGGCAGCTGCAGTCCGCTGCGGCCGCAGCGATTGTAGCGCATCGCGTCATATCGGTTCGGATTGACCATGGCCTGTCTCGCTCAATCGATTGAATGGTCGATAAGATGAAGGCCCGGTGGCTTTACGTCCACCGGGCCTCGCTGTCGTCAGATCGCGATCCGATCAGGCCGCGGCGTAGCCGACCGTGCCCTTGATCTCGAGGAATTCCTCGAGGCCGAAATCGGCGTATTCGCGGCCGTTGCCGGACTGCTTGTAGCCGCCGAAGGGCGCGCCCGCATCCCAGGCCGGGTAGTTGATGTAGACGTTGCCCGAACGCATCTGCGCCGCGATGGTGCGGGCGCGTTCCTGCGAGCCGGACTGGACATAGGAGGCGAGGCCATAGGGCGTGTCGTTGGCGCGCTCGACCACCTCGTCGTCGCTCTTGTAGGGCAGGATCGACAGCACAGGGCCGAAGATCTCCTCGCGGGCGATGGTCATCTCGTCGGTGACGCCGCCGAACACGGTCGGGCGGACATAGTAGCCGCGGTTCAGCCCTTCCGGACGGCCGGGGCCGCCGGTGACCAGCGTCGCGCCTTCCTTGATGCCGGCCTCGATCAGGCGCTGGATCTTCTCGTACTGCGCCTCGCTGACGACGGGGCCGAGGAAGACGCCGTCCGTCGAGGGAGCACCGACCTTCAGCGGCTCGGCCACCTGCTTGGCGATGGCGAGAGCCTCCTCATGCAGCTTCTCCGGCACGAACATCCGGGTCGGCGCGTTGCAGGACTGGCCGGAATTGCGCATCACGCTCTCGACGCCTAGCTTCACCGACTTCTTGAGATCGGCATCGTCGAGAATGATGTTGGCCGACTTGCCGCCGAGCTCCTGGTGCACCCGCTTGACGGTATCCGCCGCCGCTTTGGCGACGAGGATGCCGGCGCGGGTCGAGCCGGTGAAGGAGACCATGTCGACGCCCGGATGGCGCGAGATGGCTTCTCCGACGGTCGGGCCGTCGCCGTTGACGAGGTTGAACACGCCCTTCGGCACGCCGGCCTCGTCCATCGCTTCCGCGAAGATGATGGCGTTGAGCGGGGCGATCTCGGAAGGCTTCAGCACCATGGTGCAGCCGGCGGCGAGCGCGGGCGCGACCTTGCACATGATCTGGTTGAGCGGCCAGTTCCACGGCGTGATCATGCCGACGACGCCGATCGGCTCCTTGGCGATCAGGGTGCTTCCGCGCAACTCCTCGAACTCGAAGTTCTCGAGCGTCTCGATCATCTTGGCGAGATGGGCGGTGCCCATCGCGGCCTGTGCCCGGTGCGCCAGCTCCTTCGGCGCGCCCATCTCGCGCGACAGGATGTCGGCGATGGCGTCGTAGCGCTTCTTGTAGGCCTCGGCGAGGCGGCGCATCAGCGCGAGGCGCTCGGCCTTGGAGGTCTTCGCGAAAGCCGGGAAAGCGGCGCGGGCGGCGGCGACGGCCTTGTCGACATCGGCCTGCTCGCCGAGTGCGATCGTCGCGAAGACTTCCTCGTTCGAGGGATCGACGACGCCCAGCGTGCGGCTGCCGGACGGCTTCACCCACTGGCCGTCGATGTAGAATTCGAGCTCATGCGCCATGTCTGGTCTCCTGCCTCGTCTTGGCCCAAGGCACGGGATGCCGGCCGGTAACGGCCGGTCGTCCATGCCCCGAGCAGGAACTGTCGGTGTCGGATGCGTGCGGGCGGCCTTGCGCGATCATGTATCGCCGGCCGCCATCGAGGCTGTATCTGACGGGGCGCAACGTTAGGGGGGCGACGCGCGCCTGTCACGCGGCAGGGCGCCGCGTTTGCGGATGGCGGCCATGCAGCGGCGCTCCTTGCGGATCGGCTCCTACAGCCGCGCCTTGACGCTGCGCGGCGTCGCCAGCAGCAGGCTGGTCTCGCTGTTGGTGACGCCGGGGATCAGGCGGATGCGGCGGAGTACCTGGTCGAAGGCGATCAGGTCGGAGGTACCGAGCTCGACCACGAGGTCCCAGTTGCCGTTGGTGGTGTGGATGCTGGAGACCTCGCTGAAGCCGGAGAGCGCGTCGATCACGGAATCCGCGGCCTGCCCGGCGATCTCGATCATGGTGATGCCGCGCACCGGCAGGTCGATCGCGTCCGAGCGCAGGATCACGGTGAAGCCGATGATCTCGCCGGACTGCTCGAGCTTCTCGAGCCGGGCGCGCACGGTCGCCCGCGTCAGGCCGAGATCGGCGGCAAGGTCCGAGATGCTGCGGCGCCCGTCGTGACGCAGCAGGGTGATGAGCTTGCGGTCGATGTCGTCCATTGCTCGAAATGAATAATATCGTTGCTCGTTTTGATCAATGGATGCTTCGAACAGGTCAATCTGGCTTCTATCGCCTGCCGCCGAAAATGCGGAGAATGGATCTTTCATAAGAACAGCGCGGGGACCCATGCTTCAGCAGCTCAATGTCGTGCCTTTCGTCAGCGTCGACCACATGATGAAGCTGGTCCATGCGATCGGCATCGAGAAGGTGCTGGCTGACATTGCGGGTTACATCGAGGATGATTTCCGCCGCTGGGAGATCTTCGACAAGACGCCGCGCATCGCCTCGCACAGCCTCGAGGGCGTGATCGAGCTGATGCCCACCAGCGACGGCAAACTCTACGGCTTCAAATACGTCAACGGCCATCCCAAGAACATGAAGGCCGGCCTGCAGACGGTGACCGCCTTCGGCCTGCTCTCGGACGTCGGCACCGGCTATCCCGTCCTCCTCTCGGAAATGACTTTCCTGACGGCGCTGCGCACCGCGGCGATGTCGGCGGTGGCGGCGAAGCATCTCGCGCCGAAGAACGCCGCGACCATGGCGATCATCGGCAACGGCGCCCAGTCCGAGTTCCAGGCCTTCGCCTTCCGCGCGATCCTCGGCATCGAGAACCTGCGGCTCTACGATGTCGATCCGGCCGCGACCGAAAAATGCGCCCGCAACCTGGCGCGCCACGGCTTCAGGATCACCCGTTGCGCCACCGCGATGGAAGCGGTCGAGGGCGCCGAGATTGTTACGACCGTCACCGCCGACAAGCAGTACGCGACGATCCTGACCGACAACATGGTCGGAGCCGGCGTCCACATCAACGCGGTCGGCGGCGATTGCCCCGGCAAGACCGAGATCCACCGCGACGTGCTGTTGCGGTCCTCGATCTTCGTGGAATATCCGCCGCAGACCCGGATCGAGGGCGATATCCAGCAGCTCGACGCCGATCATCCGGTCGAGGAGCTCTGGAAGGTCATCGCCGGCGCGGCACAGGGCCGCACCGATAACAGCCAGATCACGCTGTTCGACTCCGTCGGCTTCGCGATCGAGGATTTCTCGGCGCTGCGCTACGTCCATGAGCGCATCCGCGAGGCCGGCACCTATGTCGATCTCGACCTGATCGCCGACCCCGACGATCCGCGCGATCTCTTCGGAATGCTCATGAGGGCCGCGCCGAGCGCCATCGCTGCGGCCTGAGCCTCAGGCCGCGTCGCGGTCCCAGCGCGGGAACGGATCCTCGAGCCCGAGCAGCGCCTGCGTCAGCCCGGTCGCCGGGCTGCCGGCCAGGCAGGCGTCGAGCTCGGCCCGGATCGCGGCCTCATCCATCTCTGGCCCGCCGATGAACACCATCTCCTGGCGTCATCCGGACGCTTCGA
>NZ_JBIWYK010000167.1:0-6394 GCF_044752385.1 Allobosea sp. CER48
GCCCGGCGATCCAGTCGGACAGCATCGGCACGTAGTCCTCGCCATGCCCGCTCGCCACGGCCGCCGCGTAGCTGTTCTTCACGGCGTTTCCGATCGGGTTGGCGACACCGGCCTCGTTGGCGACGCTCTCCAGGTAGCGCACATCCTTCAGCGCGTTGCTGAGCGTGAACTTGTGAGCGTCGCGGTCGCGCTCCAGAACGTATTTCATGAAGGTCTGGTAGAAGCCGCAATCCATGCGGCTGCCGCGTAGCACGCTGTCGAAGGTCTGAGGCGTGATCCCGATCTTCTGGCCGAGCGTCAGCGCCTCCGCATAGATCGCGGCATAGCCCAGCGACAGGAAGTTGTTGATCAGCTTCATCTTGTGGCCGTCGCCGACCGGGCCGAGATGCACGACCTTCTGGGCCCAGGCTTCGATGGCAGGCTTGATCCGGGCGAAGATCTCCGGCGTCGCGCCGACCATGGCCGATAGCTGCCCCAGTGCCGCCTGGGCCGGGGTGCCGCCGAGCGGAGCATCGGCGAGATGCAGGCCCCTCGCTTCCAGATCCGCAGCGATGCGGACGGTCACGGTCGGATCGGAGGTCGAGCAATCGACGATCACGGTGCCGGGCTTCGCCCCCGCCATGATGCCGTTCTCGCCCTTCACGACGGCCTCGACCTGGGCCGAGCCGGTGACGCACAGGAAGATGATGGTCGAGCGCGCCGCGAGTTCCTTCGGCGTCTTCGCCTCCACCGCACCGGCGGCGACCAGTTCCTCGACCGGCTTGCGGTTGCGGTGCCCCATGACGGTCAGCGGGAAGCCCTTGTCGACGAGATTGCGGGCCATGCCCTGCCCCATCAGGCCAACACCGATGAAGCCGACGGACTCTTTGGTTGCAGTCATCTTCAAATTCTCCCGCTGATATGGTTGAGATGAAACGGAACGTGGAGAAAACGGCCCGACTCGCCGGCTATCGCGAGCTCAGCGCTCACAGTGGACGATTCATGACTGCCGACGGCCCGCCCGAGACCAGCCGGACCAGAAGCCCCAGCGCGACGGGCATGACCGGCCGCAGCCGCGTCACCCTGCAGAGCATCGCCGACCATCTCTCCGTCTCGACCGCGACGGTGTCGCTGGCCCTGCGCGGATCTCCGCTCGTCGCCGAGGCAACCCGCGAGCGCGTCCGCGAAATCGCGCGGGCCATGGGCTACAGCTACAACCGCAGCGCCGCCTCGCTGCGCACCGACCGCACCAACATCATCGGCGTCGTCTTCCACGACATCACCAACCCCTACTTCGCCGAACTGCTGGCGGCGATCGAGGAGACGGCGGGCCGCCATGGCCGCTCGATCCTGCTCGGCACCTATGCGGAAGACATCGAGAAGCAGGCGCGGGTGCTCGGCAGCCTCGCCGAATACCGCCCCGACGGCATGATCCTCTGCTCCGCGGGGGGCAGCACGGCAGAGAGCCTCTCCCCGCTGACCGATGCCGGCGTCCCGATCGTGCAGCTCTCGCGCGAGATCGCCGGGGTCGATCTCGACTTCGTCGGCTCCGACGACCGGCACGGCACGACCCTGGCGATGGAGCACCTCATCGGCCTCGGCCATCGCCGCATCGCCTTCCTCTGCGCGAATGAGAGCATCTCGACCGGGCGCAACCGCTATGCCGGATATCGCGACTCGCTGGCGCGCGCCGGCCTGCCGCTCGATCCTGCACTGGTTCATTTCGACTTCGGCACCCGCGAGACCGGGCACAAGGGCATATTGAAGGTGCTCGATGCCGCCGACCCGCCGACCGCCGCCGTCTGCATGAACGACCTTGCCGCCTTCGGGGCCATGCTCGGCCTGCGCCATCGCGGACTGGAGGCGGGGCGCGACTTCTCCATCGTCGGCTGCGACGACGTCAAGGAGGCGGCGCAGTGGTTCCCCGCCCTGACCACCATCTTCAACTTCCAGAACGACATGGGCGCCAAGTCGGCCGAGTTCCTGGTGAACCGCATCGCGGACCCCGGCGCGCCGACGCAGCGACTGCTGCTCACGCCGTCGCTGATCGTCCGCGGCACGACCTGCCCGCCGCGCTGAGCGGCGCTCAGGCATCGTTCGCAGGTTTGGCATTGAGCGCGCGATAGGCCCTCACGACCTGCGAATCGTCGCGCCCGCCATGGCCGAGCCCGGAAGCCGCGAGGAACATCTGGTGCGCGGCAGCCGCGAGCGGCAATGCCGTCTTCGCCGCGCGGCCGGCGTCGAGCACGATGCCGAGATCCTTGACGAAGATGTCGACGGCGCTCGCCACGACCGGATCCGGCTCGTGCATCCGCGGCCCGCGATCACGGAGCATCCAGGACGAGGCGGCCGAGCCGCCCATGATCTCGAACAGCAAGCGCCCGTCGATACCCGCCTTCTCGGCCAGCGAGAGCGCCTCGGCCGCGACCGCGATATGGACCCCGCAGAGCAGCTGGTTGACGGTCTTCACGGTCGCGCCCTGCCCGGCCTTCTCGCCGACATGGAAGACCTTGTCGCCGAGCGCGTCGAGCACGGGCTTGGCCCGCGCGAAGCTCTCGGCCGGCGCGCCGACCATGATCGTCAACGTCGCATTGCGCGCGCCATTGACGCCGCCCGAGACCGGAGCATCGATGAAGTGCCGGCCTGTCTTCACAACCTCTGCCGCGACCGCCTCGGTCTCGCCCGGAGGACAGGTCGCCATCAGGATCACGGTGGCTCCCGGCGCCAGGGCGGCGAGCGCCCCGGCCTCGAACAGCACCGAATGCGCCTGAGCGGCATTGACCACCATCAGGACAAGCGCCTCGGCCCCCGTCGCCGCTTCCTTCGCGCTGGCTGCCGCATGCCCGCCGGCGGCGACGAGCGCGTCGCGCGCGGCCTCGCGCATGTCGAACCCGGTGACGTGGAACTGCTTGCCGACGAGGTTTTCGGCCATTGGGGCGCCCATGGCGCCGAGACCGACGAAGGCGATGCGGGAGATCGGTTGAGCGGACATGCGGACAGACACTCTTTCGAACGAAAGCGGGCACGGCTCGCGCCATGCCCGCAAGGAAGGCCGCCGGCTCCGAAGGAGCCGACGCCGAAGCTGGCTATTCCTTCACCGCGCCGGTCATCGACGCGACGTAGTAGTCGACGAAGAAGGAATAGAGGATCGCGACCGGGATCGAGCCGAGCAGCGCCCCGGCCATCAGCGAGCCCCAGTGATAGACGTCGCCCTCGACGAGCTGGGTCAGCACCGCGACAGGCACCGTCTTCTTCTCCGACGACTGGATGAAGGCGAGCGCATAGATGAACTCGTTCCAGGACAGGGTGAAGGCGAAGATTCCGGCCGAGATCAGGCCGGGCATGGCGAGCGGCAGGGTGATCTGCCGCAAGGTCTGCAGCCGCGTCGCCCCGTCGATCATCGCGCATTCCTCGAGCTCGTAGGGAATCGACTTGAAATAGCCGATCAGGAGCCAGGTGCAGAACGGGATCAGGAAGGTCGGATAGGTCAGGATCAGCGCCAGCGGCGAGTCGAACAGGCCGAACTGGAAGATCAGCGTCGCCAGCGGGATGAACAGGATCGAAGGCGGCACCAGATAGGCGAGATAGATCGCCAGGCCCACATATTGCGAGCCCTTGAACTTCAGTCGCTGGATCGCATAGGCGGCGAGCACGCTGGAGAACAGCGACAGCGCGGTGGCCACCGCCGCGACCATCATCGTGGTCCAGAGCCATTGCGGATAGTCGGTCTGGAACAGGAGCTTGTAGATGTTCTCCAGCGTCGGCGACTTCACCCAGAACGGGTTGTTGTTCTTGTAGTCGAGCAATTCCGCGTTCGGTTTGATCGCCGTGATCGCCATCCAGTAGAACGGGAACAGCAGCACGAGGACGAAAATCGACAGCGGCAGGTAGAGCGTGATGAAGCGCCGCGGGCCGGACGACCAGTCGATGACGCCTTCGCGCTCCTTGTCCGTCAGCTGCGGGCGCGCTCCGAGGGTCTGGTCAGTCATTGTCTTCCCCCTGCTGCCACTTGCGCCGGGACAGGCCGTAATAGCTGAACAGCGTCGCCATCACGAGGAACGGGATCATCGCCACCGCGATCGCCGCGCCCTCGCCGAGCTGGCCGCCCGGAATGCCGCGCTGGAAGGCGAGCGTCGCCATCAGATGCGTGGCGTTGACCGGCCCACCGCGCGTGATGGCGTAGACGAGCTGGAAATCGGTGAAGGTGAACAGCACCGAGAATGTCAGCACCACCGCCAGGATCGGCATCAGCATCGGCAGCGTAACATGCCGGAAGCGCTGCCAGGAATTGGCGCCGTCCAGCATCGCCGCCTCGTAGAGCGAGGGCGAGATCGTCTGCAATCCGGCCAGCAGGCTGATCGCGACGAAGGGGATGCCGCGCCAGATATTGGCGGCAATCAGCGACCAGCGCGCCGGCCAGGGCTGGCCGAGGAAGTCGATATAGGTGTCGCGCCAGCCGAGCACGTCGACGAGGACGTAGGAGATGATCGAGAACTGTGGGTCGTAGATCCACCAGAAGGCGATGGCCGAGAGCACCGTGGGCACGATCCAGGGGATCAGGATGATCGCCCGGAGCATGGACTTGAACGGCAGATGGTTGTTGAGCAGCAGCGCCAGCCACAGGCCGAGTGCGAATTTTCCGACCGTCGCCGCGCCCGTATAGAGCAGCGTGTTCCAGACCGAGGTGATGAACACCCGGTCGTGCCAGAGCGACTCGAAATTCTCGAAACCGATGAACTGCCCTATGCGGCCGATGCGCGTATCGGTGAAGGCGAGCCAGATGCCCAGCCCCAGCGGATAGCTGAGGAAGACCAGCAGGAACGCGGCCGCGGGCAGCAGGCAGAGGAAGATCAGGAAGGGCTTGTAGTCGAACAGGCGCACCAGCCAGTTGTGATCGAGGCTGTGGACGGTTCGCGATTCGGCGGCAGCAACGGCCATGGCGCGCTCGCAGTTGGACCGGCATTCCCGGCCGCCGACCATGGACGGCGGCCGGGAGAAGCGGGTCAGGTCCGGTAATAGCGCTTGGCGCGGCGCTCGGCTTCCTTGGCGGCCTCTTCAGGCGTCGCCTGGCCGGCGCAGACGGAGGCGACCATCTGGACGACGACGTATTCGGCATTCACCGTGCCGGCCGCCTCGTTGATCGCGCCCTTGTAGCCGCTCCACAGCGCGCGCTCCCAGGTGTCGCGATAGACGACGATCTTGGGATCGCTCGACCAGACCTTGCTGTCGGCATAGCCCTTCAGCGGCTGCGCCCAGTAGCCGGAGCTGCCGGTCAGCCACTTGTCGTAGTTCTCGCGCTCCATCATGAAGCGGAGATATTCCTTGGCGGCGTTCGGATACTTCGTGTGCTTGAATGCCATGGCGTTGATGATCAGCGCCGGCTCCGACGGCCGCCCGAGGATGCCGACGGGCATGGTCGCGTGATTCAGGTCCTTGCCGATCGCCGCCGTCTTCTCGTCCTTCGAGTTCTTGATCGAGAAGTAGAGCGAGACGCCGTTCTGGGTCAGCGAGATTTCGCCGGCCGAGAGGGCCTTGTTGTTGCTGATGTCGAGCCAGGACAAGGTGCCCGGGATGAAGGTCTCATAGAGCGCCTTGGCGTATTTCAGCGCCTCGATCGTCTCCTTCGAGTTGATCGCGACCTTATTGTTCTCGTCGACCATGTAACCGCCATGGGTCCAGACGAGCCAGTTGCAGAAGGCGTTGCCGTCGCCGACGGCGTTGCCGAGCGCGAAGCCGGCCGGATGGCCCTGCTCCTTGAGCTTGCGGCAGAGCTTCAGGAACCCGTCGAGATCCTTCGGAAAGGTGTCGAAGCCGGCTTCCTTGATATGGGACTCGCGATAGACCGCCGGCGCACCGGAAGCTCCCATCGGGATCGAGATCCACTGGTTGGTCTTGTCCTTCTTGCCGTATTTCTCGGCGATCGGGTACCAGCCGCCATATTTCTTGCCGAGCTCCTCGGCGATCGGCGTCAGGTCGATCAGCTTGTCGGAAAAGATGTGCGGGTCGTCGGCCCAGCCGACGACGACGTCGGGGCCTGCGCCGGTATTGGCGGTCACGGCCGTCTGCGGGCGCAGGTCCTCCCAGCCGGCATAGTCGACGCGCACCTGCACGCCTGTCGCCTTGCTGAAAGCCGCGGTGTTCTCGTCGAAGATCTGCTGATCGAGATCGACGAACTTGGTGGGACGCAGCACGCGCAGCGTCGCGCCCTTCTCGATATTGGCCTGCGCGATCGCGGGCGCGAGCGGCAGTGCCGCTCCTGCGGCAAGCCCTGCGCCGCCGATCAGGACGTCTCTTCTTGAAATGCTCATGGAACCGTCTCCTCCGTGGGGGCGGCGGAGGCCTGCATGGGACCTCCGTCCTGCATGGATTGTGGGCGTTGGACAGCCATCACCCACCGCCCGTTCCGATGGGCGGC
>NZ_JBIWYK010000168.1:0-6388 GCF_044752385.1 Allobosea sp. CER48
GGCGGCGCGCTTCGCAACGAGCGCTCCGAGGCGCCGTTCGAGAACCGTCGGACCGTGAACCGGGCCGGCAAGGAGGCGATCGCCGGCCTCGCCGCCTCGCTGGTCGGGAACGGCATGACGGTGCTGCTCGATTCGGGCACGACGACCGAGGCGGTTGCGCGGGCGCTGGCACGATCGGGCTGCGAGCGACTGACCGTGCACACCACCTCGCTCGCCAATGCCCGGCTGGCCAGCCGGCTGCCCGGCGCCCGCGTCTTCCTGATCGGCGGCGAGTTCGACCGCAACGAGGATGCGACCACCGGCGCCGAAGCGCTGAAGGCGATCGCGCGGCTCTCCGCCGACTTCTCCTTCGTCAGCGTCGGCGGCGTCGACGAGAGGGGATGGCTGACCGACTACACCCGTGCCGGCGCGACCATCCGGACCGCCCTCCTCAACGCCGCCGAACAGGGGTTTGCGATGGCCGACAGCAGCAAGTTCGGGCTCCTTTTGCCCAGTCGCATCGGCGGCGACCAACCCTTTGCCGGGCTGCTGGTGGATCTGCCCCCACCCGGTGCCATCGCGACGAAACTGGTCGAAGGCGGGGTGCGGATACGCGCATCCTGATTTGACCGTTTTTGTGGTTTTTTGTTGTTTCTCTGACAGCGCCTGCTAAGTTGCCTTCATCGCGGAGGCGCTCATGTCCATTCCCACCCAATCCCGTGTCGTCATCATCGGCGGCGGCATCATCGGCTGCTCGGTGGCCTATCACCTGACCAAGCTCGGCTGGCGCGACGTGCTGCTGCTGGAGCAGGGCCGGCTCTCTTCCGGCACCACATGGCATGCCGCCGGCCTTGTCGGGCAATTGCGCAGCCAGTCCAGCATGACGCGCCTGATCCGCTATTCGACGGAGCTCTACGACTCGCTGGAGAGCGAGACCGGGCTCGCCACCGGGTGGAAGCGCTGCGGCTCGGTTTCGGTCGCCCGCACCGAGGAGCGCATGACGCAGCTGCGCCGCACCATTTCGGCGGCGCGCGCCCAGGGCGTCGAGATCGAGGAACTCAGCCCCCGGGAGGCCGGCGAGAAATGGCCGGTGATGCGCACCGACGATCTCGTCGGCGGCGTCTGGCTGCCGGGTGACGGCAAGGCGAACCCCTCCGACATCACGCAGGCGCTGGCGCGCGGCGCCCGCAGCGGCGGCGCCATCGTGCGCGAAGGCATCCGCGTCACCGGCATCGAGACGGAGAAGGGCCGGGTCAAGGCCGTCCAGACCGATCAGGGCCGGGTGGAATGCGAGGTGCTGGTCATCTGCGCCGGGCAGTGGTCGCGCACCATCGGCCAGATGTGCGGCGTTTCGGTGCCGCTGCACTCGGCCGAGCACATGTACATCGTCACCGGCAAGATCGCGGGAGTCTCGCCGAATCTGCCGGTGATGCGCGATCCCGACGGGTATATCTACTTCAAGGAGGAGGTCGGCGGCCTCGTCATGGGCGGCTTCGAGCCGGATGCGAAGCCCTGGGGCATGGACGGCATCCCCTATCCGTTCGAGTTCCAGCTGCTCCCCGACGACTGGGACCAGTTCGGCATCCTGATGGAGAATGCCCTGCAGCGGGTGCCTGCGCTCGAAACGGCCGAGATCAAGACCTTCCTCAATGGCCCCGAAAGCTTCACGCCGGACAACAACTTCCTGCTCGGCGAGGCGCCGGAGGTAGCGGGCGTCTATGTCGGGGCCGGCTTCAACTCGATGGGCATCGCCTCGGCGGGTGGCGCCGGCCGGGCGCTGGCCGAATGGATCGTCGAAGGCGAGGCGACGAGCGATCTCTGGCCCGTCGATATCCGCCGCTTCGCCGATTTCAACAACAACCCCGCCTGGCTGAAGGACCGCATCAAGGAGACGCTCGGCCTGCACTACGCCATGCCCTGGCCGAACCGCGAGCTGGACACCGCCCGCCCCTTCCGGCGGTCGCCGCTCTATGACCGGCTCGCCGCGAAGGGCGCCGTTTTCGGCTCGAAGATGGGCTGGGAACGCGCCAACTATTTCGCCCGCACCGAGGCGGAGCGCAGGATCGGCTATTCCTTCGGCCCGCAGAACTGGTTCGAGACCGTCGCGGCCGAGCATCGCGCCTGCCGCGAGGCGGCCGGGCTCGTCGACATGTCGAGCTTCGCCAAGCTCCTGCTGCAGGGGCCACAGGCCCAGGCAGCACTGCAGCGCCTCGCCGCCAACGATGTCGCCGTGCCGGTCGGCACCTCCGTCTATACCGCGCTGCTCAACGAACGCGGCACCTTCGAGAGCGATCTGACGGCCGCGCGCATCGCGCCGGATACGTATCTCCTGCTCACCGGCACGGCCCAGGCGACGCGAGACGCGCACTGGATCAGGCGGCAACTGCCCGAAGGCGCGACGCTGACGGATGTCACCTCTGCCTATGCCGTGCTCTCTCTGGCCGGGCCGAAGGTCGTGGAGATCCTGAGGCGGGTCTCACCAGTCTCCTTCGACCCCGCCGACTTCCCGGCCAATGCGATCCGTCAGATCACGATCGGCTATGAGACCAGCTGGGCCTGCCGCCGCTCCTATCTGGGCGACGGTTTCGAACTCTACGTACCCGTCGAGTTTGCCGCTGCGATCTATGACACGCTGCATGAGGCCGGCGCCGATCTGGGCCTGATGGATGTCGGCTACTACGCCGTCGATTCCCTGCGCATCGAGAAGGGTTTCAGGGCCTGGGGGCGCGAGCTGACGCCGGACGTCAATCCCTACGAGGCCGGGCTCGGCTTCGCCGTGAAGCTGAACAAGGACAGCTTCATCGGCCGCGAGGCGCTCGTCGCCGCCCGGGCCGCGCCACGCACGAAACGCCTGGTGGCTCTTGTCGGGCCGCGCCCGAACGGGCAGATGGCCTGGGGCGGCGAGGCGATTCTGGCAGACGGCGAACCTGTCGGCGAGATCACCTCGGCCGCCTTCGGCGCGAGCCTCGATGGCATCGTCGCGCTCGGCTGGGCCCAGAGCCGGGAGCCGATCGACCAGGCGTGGCTCGATTCACGCGCATGGACGATCGATCTCGCCGGCAGCAAGGTCCCGGTCAGCGCGAGCCTCGCGGCGCCGCTCGACCGCAAGACCGATCTCAGGAAATAGACCATGGCCGACGCCCATTCCCTGCATGCTCCCGCCCCGGGGCGGGACTTCAAGGTGCAGAAGCCGGACCGAATCCTGACGCTGTCCTGCGAGGACCGGCCAGGCATCGTCCACGCCGTCAGCGGCGTGCTCTACCGGCAGGGCTGCAACATCCTGGAGAGCGCGCAGTTCAGTGATCCGCGCGACGGTCGCTTCTTCATGCGCGTCGCCTTCGCCGCGCGCGAGCGTTTCGACGAGGCCGCCTTCCGGCGCGAATTCGACGGTGTCGCCGGCACGTTCCGCATGGATTGGGACGCGATCGACGCTGCCGCGCCGGCGCGCGTCCTGCTGATGGTCTCGCGCTTCGGCCATTGCCTGAACGACCTGCTGTTCCGGCAGGCGACCGGCAATCTCAATATCGAGATCCCCGCGATCGTCTCGAACCATCGCGATTTCGAGGCGCTGGCGCAGAGCTACGGCATCCCCTTCCATTACCTGCCGGTCACGCCCGCCACCAAGGCGGAGCAGGAATCGCGCCTGCTCGAGATCGTCGCGGAGACCAACTCTTCGCTGGTCGTGCTCGCGCGCTACATGCAGGTGCTGTCGAACGATCTGTGCCGCGCGCTCGACGGCCGGGCGATCAACATCCACCACTCCTTCCTGCCGAGCTTCAAGGGCGCCAAGCCCTATCACCAGGCCTATGACCGCGGCGTGAAGCTGATCGGCGCGACGGCTCACTACGTCACGCCCGACCTCGACGAGGGCCCGATCATCGACCAGGACGTCGGGCGCGCCGACCACTCGCTCGCACCGGACGATCTGGTCAGCGTCGGGCGCGATATCGAGGCGGTCGTGCTGGCGCGGGCGCTGAGGCTTCATATCGAGCGCCGGGTGATGCTGGCCGGCCGCCGCACGGTGATCTTCCGCTAGGAGCCCTCAGGCAAAGGCGACATTCCGGGTCTGCGCCCGCAGGCGCGGATCGTGCGAGCGGATCTCGACCGGCCTGCCTTCGAGGATTTCGAAGCAGCGCGCCAGAGTGTCGTCGGATAATCGCCGCATCGCCTCGACGGTGAAGAAGGTCAGGTGCGGGAAAAGGACGACGTCGTCGCGCCCGAACAGCGGGCTTAGCAGATGCCCCTGCCGGGCGAGCGGCTCCTGGCTGTAGACGTCGAGCCCGACCCCGCCGAGCCGGCCGGCGAGCACCGCCTCGACCAGCGCGGCCTCGTCGATCAGGGCGCCGCGGGAGACGTTGACGAGGATGGCGCCGGGCTTGAGGCAGGCGAGCTCGGCCCGGCCGACGATATGGCGCGTCGCGTCGTTCAGGACGCTGTGCAGCGAGACCAGATCGCATTGCCTGAGCATGGCGTGGAGATCGTCGACCTTCTCGATTCCGGCGGCGGCCATCGTCTCCGCGTCGACATGCGGGTCATAGCCGAGAACGTGGGCCCGGAACCCCTGCCCCGCCATTCGCGCCATGCTGCGCCCGATCTTCCCGGTGCCGACGAGCCCCAGCGTCGCTCCCGCGATGTCGCGACCGAGCCAGCGTTGGGCCGGCCAGATCCAGCCCTCGCGAGCCATGGCGCGGCCGATCTCCGGCATACGCCGGGCGAGCGCGATCATCAGGGCGAAGGCGCCTTCCGCGACCGTCTCCTCGGCATATTCGGGCACGTTGACGACGGGGATGCCGCGTGCGATCGCGGCGGGGATGTCGATCGCATCGATGCCGACACCGTATTTGACGATTCCCTTGAGCCGCGGGGCAGCCGCGATCACCCGCGCCGTGACCGGCGTGTAGCACATCAGCAGCAGGTCGGCGTCGGCCATCTCCTGCGCCAGTTCCTCCTCGGAAATTCCGTCGGGGAGCGTAACGAGTTCGACGCCGCGGGCGCGCAGGCCGGCATCGATCTCGGGGCATTCCAGTTCCCGGTCCGTCCTGACAGCCTTCATCGCAGCCCCCATCAGCCCGCGAGGATCGCCTGCTCGACGATGCCGAGCGCCCGGTCGAGATCGGCCCGTGCGATCACCATCGGCGGCGACAGCGTGAGCACGTTGCCCTGGCTGATCTTGAAGCTCAGCCCGGCTTCCAGGCAGCGGTAATAGGCTCGCTCGGCCAGGCCATTGTCCGGTGTCCATGCGTCGCGATCCGAGACCAGCTCGACCCCGAAGAGCAGGCCGCGCCCGCGCACGCTTCCGACGGCCCGGCAGCCTTCCCCGAAATTCCGCAGGCGCTCCATCGCATAGGCTCCGAGTTCCGCAGCCCGCTCCGTCAGGCCCTCCTCGCGGATGATGTTGATCGTCGTCAGCGCCGCGCGGGTGGTGACCGGGTTCTTCTCATGGGTGTAGTGGCCGATGGCGTAGCCGCCGGCCACGTCGAGGTCGCGGCGCGCCACCACCGCGGCGATCGGCAGAATGCCGCCGCCCAGTGCCTTCCCGAGCACGACCATGTCGGGCTGAACCCCGTCATGCTCATGCGCGAAGAAGCGCCCCGTCTTGCCGAGCCCGGTCGGGATCTCGTCGAAGATCAGGAGCGTGCCATGCCGGTCGCAGGCCTCGCGCACGCTCTTCCAGAAGCCGGGCGCGGGCGGATAGGGCGTCGCCCGCATCGGCTCTGCGACGACCGCGGCGACATCGCCTTCCCGCGCCAGCACATAGGAGATCATCCTGGCGCACGCGCGCGCCGAATCCTCGAGATTGTCATGGCCGTAGGCGCAGTTGCGGGTGCCCCATGGCGCCACATGCTCCGCGCCCGGCAACAACGGCCCGGCGATGCCGGAGCGGAACGTCGCCTCGCCGCCGACGCTGGATGCGCCGAAGCCGGCGCCATGGAAGGCGTCCCAGAAGGACAGCGTCTTGAACCGGCCGGTCGCCGCCCGGGCCAGCCGCAGCGCCACCTCGATCGCATCCGAGCCGCCGGTGGTGAAGAGCACCTTGCCGAGGTCGCCCGGCGCCAGCCGCCCAAGGGTCTCGGCAAGCTCGACCGCCGGCTCGCAGGTGAAGCGCCGCGGTGCGAAGCAGAGTTCGTCGAGCTGCGACTTGATCGCCTCCTTGAGGCGCGGATGGCCATAACCGATGTGGTGGACGCTGTTGCCATGAAAATCCATGTAGCGCCGTCCCATCGTGTCCTCGATCCAGATGCCCTCCGCCTTGGCGATGGCCGTCAGGCAGGGGCTGGACAGGCTCTGATGCAGGAAGGCGGACGAGTCGCGCGCCAGCAGGTCGCGCGTCCCCGCATCCCCGATGCCGGCGGCCCAGCCGCTCCGGGCCTCCGAGGTATTCGACTCCCCCTCGGTATGAACGATTTCG